>JANTGO010000201.1 GCA_024763015.1 Flavobacteriaceae bacterium | reverse complement strand
TATCATTGCTGGTGGTGATAAAAGGTCCGGTAGCAACAGCAGGATCAATGCCCTTTTTATGTAAAAAGATGGGAATAAATGTCCCGATAAGCGAAGCCATAATAATGACCGACACCAATGAAATGGCTACGGTAATCGACATTTTTATATTAAATCCTGTCAAGATGTCGCTCAATAAGAATTTGCCGATTAGCATTAATATGACGGCAAGAATAATCCCATTTATCAAGCTTAATAATATTTCTTTACTCAACCTTCGCCATATAGAACCGCTTAAAGAATTGTTGGCAAGTCCTTGTACTACAATAGCAGAAGATTGCACACCTACATTACCTGCCGTAGCAGCAATAAGTGGCGTAAAAAAGAATAAAGTACCGTATTTGTTCATAGCACCGTTAAAACCACTCAACACGATAACACTCACAAAACCACCCAATAAAGCAATGATTAACCAAGGCAAGCGGGCTTTTATCAACTGGAGCATTTTATCATCCGCTTCGATATCTTCGGTGATACCTGCCGCCATTTGATAATCTTTTTCGGCTTCTTCTTTGATGTAATCGACCACGTCATCAATGGTAATTTGTCCGACCAATGTCCCCAGTTCATCGACTACGGGAATGACAAACAAATCATACTTTTGCATAATTCGGGCAACTTCATCGGCTGAGTCATTTACCTTTACAAAATGAATATTGGGATTGTAAACTTCTTTAATCGGCGTTTTAGTAGAAGTGGTTAATAATTTTTTTAAGGACAATCTTCCTTCCAAACGGTCTTGGTCATCTACTACATAAATGGTGTGTACCTTTTCGACTTCTTCTGCTTGGTTACGCATCTCTGCCACACTGTGCAACACGTTCCAATTTTCGTTCACCTTAATGAACTCTTTACCCATTAATCCACCGGCGGTGTCCTCGTCATAGCGGAGCAATTCAACGATATCTTTTGCGTGATCTTTGTCGTCGATATGCGATATGACTTGCTCTTTTCGGTGTTCGGGCAAGTCGGCAATGATGTCGGCAGCATCATCGGTTTCCAATTCTTCGATTTCTTCTGCAATTTCCTTAGCCGACAGGTTTTCAAGAATTTTTTCCTGTACATCATCATCTAGTTCGGCAAGAATATCGGCAGTAACATCGCTGTCGAGCAAACGGATGACAAATAGCGCTTCTTTGAAATCCAAATCTTCCAAAATGTCGGCAATATCCGCTGCATGCAGTCCTTCTAATAAGTCGGCTACTTTTTGTATATTTTTTTGTTCAATATACGTTCGAAGTTGCGAAATCGATATATTTTGTTCTTTATTGATCATTTTGGATGCGTTGGGCTAATTTTACAAATTCTTCGGGTGCCAGTTGTTCCGGTCGTTTGGCAAAGATACTATCTTGTTTTAAATTATCACTCAAATTATAGGATTTTAAACTATTTCGGAGCGTTTTTCTACGTTGGTTAAAGGCCGTTTTGACCAATTGCTTAAAAAATGTATAATCTATATCCGGAAAAACATTTTTTCTAACCAATCTAATCACCGCAGATTTTACTTTAGGTGGTGGGTTAAAAACTTGTTCGCTTACCTCGAATAAATATTCGGTGTCATAATAATTTTGCACCAAAACCGATAAGATGCCATATTTTTTATTGCCGTGAGTGGTCGTAATTCTTTCGGAAACTTCTTTTTGAAACATGCCTGAAAATTCAGGAACCAATTCTTTGTTTTCTAATGCTTTAAACAATATTTGAGAGGAAATGTTATAAGGAAAATTTCCGGTGATGCCAAAGCTTTCACCTTTGAATAATTCTTTCAAATCGAGTTTTAAAAAATCCGCTTCGATAATATGCCCTTGTAATTTTTGGAAGTTCTTTTTCAAATAAGCAACAGATTCCGTATCGATTTCCACAACAAAAACCTCTTTATTTTGGTCGGTTAGTAAATATTGTGTCATCACACCCATACCCGGACCAATTTCCAATATTTTTTCATAAGTATTCTCTTGCAAGGTACCTGCAATTTTTTGGGCAATATTTTTATCGGATAAAAAGTGTTGTCCTAGATATTTTTTGGCTTTTACCTGCATAAGAGAAGCGGAATTTTTACAAAGTTACAAAAAATATGCTTGTGTTGTTGATGAGTTTTATTTGTGAAATATTCTTTACATTATAAGATTAAATCCTATTTGTTTAAATAACTATTTTTGTTCCTTCACTAAAAAAACCGAGTAAAAGGCTCATTGCGTTTATCGTATTTTATACCTTGCAACATCGATGATTTAATACCGATATTAAAATACCAAGCCGTATAATCTTTTGAAGGGGACCAAGTAAAACTCATTTGCCAGCTTTTTAATTCACGGCTAAAAGTAAAGTTGTTGTATTTGGTAAAGGACATATCTACCAAGTCGTAACCGGTTACAAAACGCATATTCCAGTTTTCTGAGAACTTGATATTTCCCGTAAAATTCAAGGTATGTGTGCTGATTTCTTTATACAAGACACTGCTCAGCGGCGCGTA
>JANTGO010000200.1 GCA_024763015.1 Flavobacteriaceae bacterium | reverse complement strand
CTGTTTTCATAAAATTAATAACCTAAATATTTATGCTTGTCAATTTTATTGATTCTACTAGGTTGATTGATTTTATTTAAAAGATCTCTGTCCATCAAACAAGTTTTTTGATAATGCTTGTAGCCGGCAAGCCAAAAATAATCAAAATAATACCCAAGATATTCAAATCTGTGTCCATCAAACTTTTGAATTTTAAATCTGTTTGATTGATCATAATAGATATTTTTTACTTGCCAAGGGCCCGTATGTGCTTCTGCAAAACCGGGTATATCAGAAGCTTTTAATTGAACTGTTTTATCATAGTAAACCAAAGGATGAACCGCATTTTTAAAGACATCTGATTTGGGGATTTCCACGCTTTGTCCCGGCCATTTTTTTGGCGAAGTATGTTTCATATCAATTCCTTTGACCAAACGAAGTTTGCCCGTAGGTGTTTTATCACCTCTTAACGGATTGACGACTGTATATGAATCGTCAGCTTTAATCGTCGCTGTATAAATACCGCCTTGCTTATTGACGTCAATAGCTGGTGAAAATACCAAGCCATCAGCTTTTATTTTGTTTGACTCTAAAATAAAACCGTCAATATTGATGCGGACTTTAACCCAATCATAAGGTTTTATGTCAACATTTTTAACCACGAAAGCACCAAACGGCAAATTGATTACTTGTTTTTTAATGGACACAGGAGGATTGATTAATTTAATGTCAGTTCGCTTGGTTCTTTTATATCTGTGTTTGTTTTTACCTAATTTTACAGGCGGCAAATTTAAAGAAGCTTTATGAACACTACTTTCAACAATAACCTGAACATCGCCTTTATAAGTGATGGCATTTTTAAACAAATTATTCGGAATTGAAATATGAGGTTTGAAGATTTTAATATGATTGGGATTGCTTAAAACATCTTTTACACCGGTAGGAATAAGACCGGCATTTTGACTGGAAATACTTGTTGTTTGTTTCGGGAATAAGTCAATCTTGGACGCAATAGCTCCTTGGACTTCATTGTTGTAATAATCGGCGTAGTGTAATTTGATATTTTTAAACGGAATATTGGCAGCTACGGTACTGCTCCAATTCGGCGATTGGTCTATTTTTATCATCACGCTGTCGCCTTTCACCAAAGGTATATTGGTCAATACAAAAATACCTTTATCATTTGTAGAAATATTATTGTAATCCGTATGCGTGCCTTTACGATGTTTGACACGCAATACCAATTGTCCTTTATAAGGCAATGAATCTTTTTTAGAAATGATTTTTCCCCAAACACGGTTGTTATAGGCATCAACCGATTTGACTTCTAAAATATATCCGCCATAGTTTTTTTGTTTGTATTCCCATAACAGATAATATTTATCCAAAAGCGTAAAGGTCTTGTCTATTTTAATCAACTTGGCTTCAATTTTAAAGCGCGCACCCGCTTTGGCTGAAAAATTTTTGCCTTGATTCGTTAACGTTACTTCCAATTCAGGACCGGCTTTGCTGGTCACTTTGGCCAAATCATATTTTAATACTTTGATATCGGCTGTAACTTCCACACCGCCAAAAGCTTTTAGCGTAGCATCAATGGTATAGTCTGATTCAAATTTTTTCTTAATATCAATAATAGGATGATAAGTTCGCGGATAATAAGCTAAGGTTTTACCTTTCAAACCTGCCTTAACCGAAACATTTTGGTTAATACTATATGTTAATTCAACTTTACCATTCATATCAATAAAAGCAAAAATGCCAATTTTACAGCTGCCATATTCACCTGCCGGAACATCGAATGCCCATAAGGGCACACTTACTTCCGCATTGATTTTAGTTTTTAAGCTGGCTTTAATTTGAGCTTCTTCATCCATCATAACAGTGAAGGAATAACCATTTTTACCGGTATATTTTGCTTCGATTATTGGGTTTGTAATATATAAATGCCCGTCTAAATTCAAATCAACGGTAATAGTTGTTTTGGAATTTTGGGTTTTTATCTCCTTTTTTATGTGATATAAAGTATCATTAAACATCATTTTTAATAAATAGTCACCGGAAGGTTTTTGTTCGTCACTTACCCGAGTGCCTTCCAAGGTATAACTTGTATTGGCTAAATTAAACTTGACCCGCTGATTTGGAATTTTAAAATCTTTTATAACAGCATGCAAAGGTGGTTGTTTGATTAATAGCGTATCGTCAGATATTTTTAAAGGTTTAAGAACAGCTTCCGATGCCGGATCAATATATATATTATTCTCTTCCAATTTTAGTTTTCTAACTTGTTTCAAAGGTAGAATGCCTTTCTTTAAATGAGCTTTTAATTCCTGAACTTCATACTTTTTTAAAATCACTACATTGGGTTTAAAGGCAACTTTTACATTTTTAAAAGAAGCCGGGTTTTCACCATTTTTAATCGCTTTTAAAGCAACCGGATGAATGGTAGTTTTGAGAGGTTTTAAGTTAGCAATACTTACCAGATTTGTAGTAGGTTGCTGCGCACCGGCAGTTAGAATAAATAAAATGGCTAACTGAAAAA
>JANTGO010000199.1 GCA_024763015.1 Flavobacteriaceae bacterium | reverse complement strand
GTTTCTTTGAGCATCAGTTTGAAGCGCTTGGCTTTTGAAACGTCAATACAAGTATTGGAAGCACCGGTATCTAAGATAAAAATGCCTTTTTTATTATTAAAAACACCGTTTAATACGTGGTGTCCCGAGGGCAAAGTTTTTAATGTGATTGTTTGATATCCTTTATTTTTTAAGAATTTCTTTATAGTCATATTCTACATTATAGTGTCTGTCATAAAACAGAAAAATTTTATAAAATTAATTTTTTATTGGTCTGTATAGACGTAGCACGCTAGGCCTCTACGATGGATGCGGAACGCGATACAATCGTGCACAAGCAGGTGTATTTATTCCAGTTCGTCTTCGGTAATTTGTGTGGTTTTAATAGGATTGATTACAGCTTTTTTAAAACCGGATTGTAGTTCATTCATTTTAGCAATAACCCCATTTGGGTCTTTTAGGAAAAACATTTTTTTTAGGTAGTCCATATTTTTATACATTACCCAAGTATTTTTTTCTTCATCTTGATAAATAAGTACTTTTAGCGGTAATTCAATGCCCACTTCCGGATTTTCTTGCATAAGCATACCACCCATTTTAGGGTTACCGAATACGACCAAATATTCAGGTTTTATTTTGATATTGAAATTGTTTGCAGCCGTACTATGATCGACAAGTTTTGGAAAAAACATACCCTTGCTTTCCAGATAATCTTTTAGTTGCCTGTAAGTCATCTTTGGATCGTAATCGCTTTTAAACAATTCAAAACTTAAATGGTCATCTTCAACTTTTTTTGCTTTACTTTCTACTTTTACTTCCGGTTTTGTTGTTTTTTTGGTATCTTTTTCATTTTTACAAGAGCTGATTATCAGCAAGATACTTAATAAAGAAATGAATTTTTTCATAATATATTATTTTTTGTTTTTTCGTGTTAGCATTCGTTTTATATCGTTGAGTTTCATCAAAGCTTCAATCGGGGTGAGGTTGTCTATATCTGCATCCAATATTTCTTCTTTGATTTCTTCCAAGAGCGGATCGTCCAGTTGAAAAAAGCTGAGTTGCATCCCTTCGGATGATTGTTTTAACTGTTCTTTGACGGCTTCCGTTTTGTGGCTTTCTTCTAATTGTTTTAGTATTTTATTGGCTTTGTTGATGACCCTTAAAGGCATTCCTGCAATTTTGGCTACGTGAATACCAAAACTGTGTTCGCTGCCACCGGGAACTAATTTGCGTACAAAGATAATGTTATTGTTTACCTCTTTGATAGACACATTGTAATTTTTTATTCGTTCAAAGCTGTCGGTCATATCGTTGAGCTCGTGGTAGTGCGTCGCAAAGAGCGTCTTGGCTTTGCTGGGGTGTTGGTGAATATATTCGGCAATTGCCCAAGCAATCGAAATGCCGTCGTAGGTACTGGTACCCCTGCCAATTTCGTCTAACAATATTAAGCTTCGCTCGGATAAATTATTCAAAATGCTGGCGGTTTCATTCATCTCTACCATAAAAGTCGATTCGCCCATAGAGATATTATCGCTGGCGCCCACACGGGTAAAAATCTTATCGATTATGCCTATTCTGGCATTTTTTGCCGGTACAAAACTACCTATTTGTGCTAGTAAAACAATCAATGCTGTCTGTCTTAAGAGTGCAGATTTTCCGGACATATTGGGTCCGGTAATCATAATGGTTTGTTGTTTTTTTCGATCTAGAAATACATCGTTTGGGATATAGCTTTCGCCATCGGGGAGTTGCTTTTCTATCACGGGATGTCGTCCTGCTTTGATATCGATATCAAAAGACAAATCTATTTCCGGTTTGGTGTAATTGTTAGCAAGGGCTACATTGGCATAAGACAAAAAAGTATCTATTTGCCCAATAATTTGTGCATTGTGTTGAATGGGTTGAATGTAAGTCTGCAACCAAGTTGTCAGTTGCAAAAACAGGTCTTGTTCCAGTTTTAAAATGCGTTCTTCTGCCCCTAAAATTTTGGTTTCGAGTGTTTTGAGTTCTTCTGTAATATATCTTTCTGCGGCGGTTAGGGTTTGTTTGCGGATCCATTCCTCGGGAACTTTATCCTTGTGGGTATTTCGCACTTCTAGATAATAACCGAATACATTGTTAAAACCAATTTTGAGCGAACTAATGCCTGTTGCATTTGCCTCGCGTGTTAGAATGCTGTCGAGTACTTCTTTGGATGAGGATTTTAGATTTCGCAATTCGTCCAATTCCTCGGATACATTATGGTTTATGGCATTGCCTTTTTGAATGTTTACCGGCGCATCTTCAAAAAGTGTTTCTTTGATTTTATTTCGAAGCAAATCGAGATTGTTGATCTGTTCGGCAATTTTTTGCAAACTTTCGTTGTTTGTGTTTTGCAACAATTTTTTAATTGGTACAACGGCATCTAAGGAACGGCGCAACTGTACAATTTCACGAGGATTGACTTTTCCGGTCGCAATTTTTGAAACCAGTCGCTCCAAATCGCCAATTTGTTTGAGTTGTACGGCTACTTGAGCAATAAAATCGGAATTTTTTGTAAAATATGCGACGATATTAAGCCGTTC
>JANTGO010000198.1 GCA_024763015.1 Flavobacteriaceae bacterium | reverse complement strand
TGGAAATTATGGAAGACAGGCACGGAGAAAAATCAACAATCATAAGTTCACAACTGCCTGTTGACAAGTGGTATGAAATAATCGGAGAAAACACCATTGCAGATGCTGTTTTGGACAGAATGATACATACGGCACACAGAATAAATCTCAAGGGAAAATCTATGCGAAGAGAAATAAAAGTTCAAATATAAAATAAACTGAAAAAAGATTTATAATTTTACAAAAATTGCCTGATGAAGTAAACCAAAATAAAAAGTTGCCTTCACTACGTTCAGGGGTGGTCAACATGCTCCGGAATGGTGGTCAGCTTGTCCGGAATGAATATTTTATTAACAAAATCATCAAAATTTTACGGATTTTGCGTATTTCTTAAAACGACTTTCCATAAACTTGTTTATTGCAAAATGCTGAAATAATTGTCGAAAAAAAAATCAAAAAAATCTATCAATTTAGACTGCTTTTTTACCTGTGACTAAAATATATCCCGGCTCTAAAATATTACAGATTTTTTGCAATTGAAAAACAGATTATGTTTTCAGTTCACTTTGCATTTTAATTATTTAAAAGAACTTTTCATTTTTAATTGCACGATAACGTTTCAAATAGGCAACGTGCGAAATAAATACCGAAAATCTCTCGGTTTGCTCACAGCACAAATTTTTGCCTTATTAAGTAATCAAAATTATAAAATTTTTGCGACCATGCAAATTCCCTTTGTCCATGCGGATTGCTGCTTGACCGCATGTTGTTTATTTGTTTGTTGTGGTTAGTTTATCATCATTCTGCCTTTTTAATATCTGGGTATCTTACCTTTTCCAGATAATCACAACGCATACTAATCCAATGTTTATTTTCAAAAGTCTGAATTATATTTTTTTCCATATCAACAAAACAAATAAATGATTTGACTTTTGTCTGATATTCGTTATCGAATTGTCCGACAATTAAAAGTTGTTTATTATTAATCCAAAATCCATCCTCGATAACATATAAAGAACCAACAAACAACAATCTTTGCCATTTTTTTCTTTTTAAGTCTTTAATTGAAACTTCACTATCAACTTCTCCCGGAGATGAAAAATACTCATTTTTATTATTCCGTTCAAGAATTAAATTATAGCTTGTCAGGTCTAAAACAATTGAGTTGTCAGGAGAATATTTGTAAAAAGGCTCGTAAATATCTTTTGCTAAATCAAATGTGTCAACAGTTGCACTAATGTCAGGCAGGTTCATTTCATTAACAAATTCAAAATCAGACAGTCTAATCGAATATTGCCTATAATAATCCAACCATTCTTTTAGTTCTTTGGAATATCTGCCAATCTTTGCAGTATCTATTTTTTGAATATATTTTTCGTCTATTTCAGGTGTTGAACGGGTCTCAATGTTATTTGCTTTCTGTTCAATATTGTTTGAACAGGAAATAAAAATCATTAGTATTAATATGTGCAAGAGTTTTTTCATTTTTTATTAACCACAACGACTGCGGTAGGAAGCGTTTGCTTATTTTTAGTATTAAAGTTCATTCGACGAAAGTAGCGAAAATTTTACCGATTTACAATAATTTATTTCTCAAAGTGAAAATCGGTGAGATTTTCGCGGGGCTGAATAACGTAAACTGTTGATATGAAGTGCAAATAGCATATGCTTTTTACCGTTTGTTGGGCATAGTTATTATTTGAGTTCCTCCAAAATATTGTTTATCTCCATTCCAATTCTGTCAATCTCCGAAACATATTTGTCGGTGTCCTCGCTTATCGCTTTTACTATAATCTCGTTGTGTTGTATTCTTAAATCACAATATTTCAATAGTTTTTTATTCTGCTCTAATAATTCAGGCGGTAAGTTATCTATCGAATTAAGTCCGTTTATGATTTCCTTATTTTCCTTCCATAGTACAATCCCTTTACTAAATTCCTTTATCAAATATTGAGGTTCAGCAGTGTTAATCACATTAAATACGGCAAGTGATGTATTTTCATTTTCGACAAATTTTGCAACTTCTTTATCGTAAGTTACAGTGTCAAAATCAGGTTTAGATAAATCACCAGCAATAAAAGCTGTCCCCATAATCAAAGCAAGCAATATCACCATAAAAATTGCTCCGATTCCAGTTGCTTTCCATCCGCTGTAAAATTCGCCACCAGATTCCTTATGTTCCTTTAACCATTGTCCTTGGATTTTTTCGACAATCAGATAAATTATCCCCGTATAAATTGCAGGTATTACTGCGTTTGGAATTTTATCAATTATGTGTTCAGGTATTGAAAATATTCCTGCAAATATCAAAAGGGTCGAAATGATTCCAATTATAAAAGCTTTTTTTCCATTATCCTCTTGGTTATGGGATTCGTAATTCTTTTTCAATAAATATCCAGCTGCCGCAGGTCCGCCAAAATATGTTGCAATCGCAATTGCTTTTTGAGAAAATAGTTTTTTCGTTTCTTCCATCAGTATCTGTTTATGATTGTATCGTAGTTTGTTCTAATGATGCCCAACGGCAGTCTGTCTAAAAACTCCTGCCGATTTTAAAATTATGCTCAAATATAAACACTTTTAACCAATTATTTTAAAAATACAGGAATAAAAGTA
>JANTGO010000197.1 GCA_024763015.1 Flavobacteriaceae bacterium | reverse complement strand
TTTCGAAGATGTTTTGCCCATTCTCCTGTGGTTGTTAATTGTCCTTTCTTTTTATTTGCCAAATTCCTTAACTTTTAAAATTGTAATTTTTTTTAGTATCAACGTATGAATAAGTAATGAACTATATCATTTTAGTGTTTTTTACCTTACTCTTTTAAAAATTACTGCTTTTTTAGAATTAAAATTTTTAGGGCGAGTACCGGAATCGCCAAAAACAAACTTCATGCTTTTTTTATCAATAAATTCTGCAATACAAAGAATTCTTTTTTGTTTGTTATTGTCTTTCATCGTAATGATTAAATCTACCTGTATTGGTTTAGTTTTACTATTAACTTCATAAGTCATAGATGCTTTTCTTTTTTTTATCAAAAATTCTTTCCCCCCTTTTGTTTCACCATTTATCTTTAGGTAGGCATAAGCTTCTGAATCAAAGGTCAGAACTACTTTTTTGTTCTCTAATTCAGTTTGCCATTTACCAATAAAACGGGTTTTGATTTTATCTTTCTTAACAGGGAGTAGATGGAAGAAAGAGAGCGATAGTATTAATAAGTATTTCATATTGTATCTATTACATCTTGTAAATTTTATAAATATTTTTACTCGTTTGTTACCAAAAACAATAGTATTGGAAACTTATCGGGATATAAACCAGAATCTGTCTTATCATAATTAATATTGAATTCAAAAGAGCAAGCTTGTGTTGGGCAAGTCTTTGGAGTTTTAAAAAATATATTTTCATAACCACCCGGCAGGTTTGATTTAAAAGTACGGGAAGCTGATTCGTTATCTCCCGCTAAAGAAGCAAACTGGCTAAAAATAAAGGGATTATTAGTCGTATTGATCACAACTTGATATTCTGCTTTATCGAAAGGTATAAAAGTTGAAATAGCGTATGATGTGTTAGGTTGTAAGCCTTTAAAAGTAGTACTACTTACTTTTTTTCCTTCAGTTTGAATTTCAATGCTTTTTTCTTGTACAACTTTATATCCATTTTTATTAATTTTTTCCAGGATGACTTTTCTTTTCATTTTATTTTTTTTGGCGTAATAGAAGTTTTCATTGCTGCTAAATTCGCCTGTAGCACTCACTAATTTATTATTTTTAAACATGACTTCCACCTCCTGATTGTCAATGAGCCCCTTAAAAACCATACTATTCCCGTTTTTACGAATAGCATTTAAATATATCACAAAACCATCATGAGTAACCAATATTGGATTTTTGCATTTTGCATTTTCATCATATTCGCAAACCAAAACTCCTTGAGCATCCGGGTCAATACCCTGGAAAGTGCCATATTTTTTGGCTTTGTGGTTTGCAATGCAAAACCCTTCTACACAACTATTTCCCGATAAAAAGGGTACACGTCTTAATGCTAAATCTTGTCTGGACATATTTAAAGGTGAACTATAACAATAAATATCCGTGGGAATACCTCCTTCTCTAGTGGTTATAGTGTAATATTGATTATTAGGAAGCATTATATTGGTTTCGCCTAATGGTGTTCCAAATATATCACTAAAATGACTGCTTGCTACAATGCCATTTTTGAATGTTACTTCACTTTTTTGCGATGTAGATGCTTTCTTCCAATCGCCAAGTTTGGTATTGATTGGAAAATCTAATACATAAGGTTTTTTTCCGGATGGCACATATTGTAAAAAATGAAAACCACCATATAATTTTTTATCTGGATTTATCTTCTTTTTGATATATTCATCAATAAACTGACCTAAGTTTTTTGCTTGTTTTGAGCTAAGCTCTCCCTTTTTTAAATACAAAAAACTTTGAACATCCCAGGGTTCATCAGGTTTTATGGTTTGATAATCGTGTTCAAATTTAATGTATTTATAAACCTTAGTTACATTGATAAGAACATTTTCCATGATAAAATCAATGTTTTTATAAAATTGATTCCTGGTATATTTATCTCTGGTCTTCTTTTCGCTTGAATTTAGAGGTCTTATGAACTCTCCTTTTGAGAAATTAGCCATTAATAAAAATTGTTCATCGTTTAGATTATATATAGTTCCGGGACCATGAAATTTTTCATTTCGGAAAATGCCTGTAAATCTCATGCGCTTACCAAAATGGCTATCGTAATAGGTGCATTTACCATAGCCATTTTTACAATCACCAATTTCACAAGTTACAGCTACCTGGGAAAAAAGATTTGAAAAAGAAATAAAAAATGTAATTAATGTAATGAGTCTAGTTTTCATAAATAGAATAATATTTTATACTGTTTTTTTTAGTGTTATGGTATGATTCTTTATGCCACACCGGATTTGGCTATGGTGCGTGCCGCTTTTTACTTCAATTTTTGTTTATATTCACACCCTTCAAATGTACAAATATTTATCTAAATACCAACCACCTGCGGCATGCACTATGAGCCTTTGTGTGTGCCCCGAATGGCAAATATAATTCTTTTTTAAAGAAAAAAGAAAATTCCATAGGGTTAAAGTCCCGAACACGAGAGAGTAACGACTCTAAATGAAGCAAGTGGCAAGGTGGTTTACCGTGAGGTATGCACTGAAGTAAGCCAGACTGCGTGATTGGTTCTGACGAACAGTGAACGAAGAGCAGTTTCT
>JANTGO010000196.1 GCA_024763015.1 Flavobacteriaceae bacterium | reverse complement strand
CGATAAATGAAAAACAATAAAATTATTTCAAGATTGGTTTCCTTAACGATTCTTTTCTTTTTCTCTACAATTGGTTTATACGCTCAAGAAACGGATGCAACTAAGATTTCATCCATACTGGAAGTGCAACAATACAATAGAGCCATTCATATCATGGCCATGCTATTGGTTGGTTTTGGCTTTTTAATGGTGTTTGTAAGAAAATACGGGCGTTCGGCATTGACTGCAACTTTTCTACTCGTTAGTGTTTCTTTACCATTATATATGTCTATTAAAGGCTTGGGTATTTTCGAATCAAAGGGAGAAATCGAACAATTGATATTGGCAGAGTTTGGCGCCGCTAGTTTATTAATTGCAGCCGGAGCTGTTTTGGGTCGCATAAAAATATACCAATATCTAATACTTGGCTTATTGTTTATCCCATTTTATATTTTAAATGAATTGGTCGTTATCGATGATTATTTTCATTTTGTAGGTAAAGTTGCCGATACAGGTGGCTCAATTGTGATACACGCTTTTGGCGCCCTTTTTGGAATAGCTGCTGCCGTTTCATTGACTACAAAAAAAGATATGGAAACGCCCATAGAATCAGATGCAACTTCCGATAAATTCTCTGTTTTAGGAAGTATGGTTTTATGGATATTCTGGCCAAGCTTCTGCGCAGCATTAGTTCCTGCTACAGCGGTTCCACATGCCGTAGTAAATGTGTTTCTCGCATTAAGTGGCTCAACACTTGCTACATATTTTGCCTCTGTACTTCTTCGTGGAAAAATCAGTATTGCTGATATCGCCAATGCGGCTCTTGCCGGTGGTGTTGCCATCGGTGCTACTTTTGATTATGCTACACATACACAAGCCATGATTATTGGCGTAATTGCCGGTGCAATTTCTACATTTGGATTTGCAAAACTACAAGACAAACAACAAAAATTCCATAAAATTATTGACACCTGTGGTGTTTCAAACCTTCATGGTCTTCCCGGTATTTTTGGCGGTCTTGCTGCCATAGTTGTTGTTCCAAATCTTGTTGTTGCTTCTCAATTAAAAGGCATTTTAATTACAATTTTAATTGCAGTAGTAGCCGGTTTAATTTCCGGAAAGATTATTTCATTATTTGGAAAAATAGCCGAACCCTACAATGATCGTGTAGAATTTGAGGATGTTGAATAAGAGCTTATAAGTTTTAGCTTTTTTCAAAGATAATGCCTAGACCTTGCTGTAGCAAAAACTTCGGAGTTTAAGGAAGTTGCTTGAATTTCTTGTTACCCACCATGCTTGGTATAACTGGATAAGATGGCTGATTTAGTTACAGAGGTTTTAAAGTCGATAAGCCTCGAGTTGCGCTAATGTGCAAGTTTATTTTTTGTATAGAAAACCAAAATCCAACTGTTTTTTCGTATGTCATAAGTTTAATTAGCAGATGCAACTTTTAGGAGTATTGATAAATTATTCGTATTTTTGTTAAAATATTAGGCGGATGTGTGGAATATATTGAAATTGTGACCTAATTTGTTAACCGTAATTCAATAAAAACCAAGCTCATAAACTCTAAAAAATAGATTATGAAAGAAAAAGAAATAAAAGGAAAAATAGTTGTAGCAAAGTCTTTTATAATATACATAACCAGATGTATAAATTCGGATTTTAAAGAAGAAGATTTAGAAAAAGGCTTTACAAAAATTGTTTCGAGATCAATTGGCGGTGATATATATTATAGACGTCCTCCTAAAGACAAATTAGTCAAGGCAGTTTTTAAAAAACGTAATATGAAATTCCTCGAGGATAAGTACAAAGAGATTTTGCCCGAACTTATCTATTTTGTTTAAAAATTTTTAGATGAAAAAATTGTAAATTTGATTAAAATTGGCGTTTATACACAGATGTCTTTAATAACAATTAAAATCAAAAAATTTTATTTTAGATTCCCACTTTGACAATAATTTAAACCCCGTATCGAAAAGCTCTGAAAGAAATCCGATTTTACTCGTTGGAATTGGGGTTTTTGCTTGGATTGGAATTGGAAAAATGGCTTTTCTTTTTCAAAGTTTATTAAAAAACATCTTTTTTAATATTGGCGTTAAGCCAATTTATACGTTAATCTTTTCCGAATTAATACATGTAGTTACTTATGTAATTGGAATTTTAATTCTTGTAAATCTAATCAAAAAAAGTAAATTCTCGGAATGGCGTATTTTAAATTTACCGTTCTTTTTGTTTTTGTTGGATATATATTACAAATTCTTCAAAATGAAATAATCCAAATATTTAGAACTAAAAACTATAGTGAAAACACATATAAGTTCTACGAATTTTTGAATGAAAATCTATTATATTATTCTGGATATGTTGTAAGTGGGGTGTTGATATGGTTAATTGTTTTCTTGATTTTTTATTTGAACAAAAATAAGGTTGGAAAACAACAGTAATCCTTTCACAAGCCTTTGGTTTAATAATTTTTACTCAAATCTAAATCAAAAATCGTTAATCCTTGTTCGTCATTCATTATTATATTCGCAATTGTTTTCATTGCTAAAAGATAACATACTGTACAATAATATTCTCTAAAAATGTATCAATCCTTATTATATCAAAAAACGGGCAAGAAATA
>JANTGO010000195.1 GCA_024763015.1 Flavobacteriaceae bacterium | reverse complement strand
TTTTTCCGACCCTAAGTAGGGAAAATAGTATCGAGACCCCGGCAATGAAAGCAGAATAACAATATCAAACCCGGCACTTCGATACAAAGTTTCCTCTTTTCACTCAGAAAATTCACTCAGTGCCTACATCTAGTATTTATAGGTGTAAATAGTAGCTGAGCAATTAAATAACAACAAAAAACCTCAAGTTTTTCTTGAGGCTTTTGTTGAATGTTGAATTAGTTTAACCCAACAATGTATTACTTTGTTATGTAAAATATTACTATTTGATCATCAACTGTTTGACAATCGTATTATTATCGGCATCGATTTTAAGAATATACATACCCGTTGATAGTTTGCTAACATCAATTTTTAAACGCTTGCCATTCAACTCATAAGTGCCTATCAAAAGACCAGCACTATTGAATAATGAAACATCTGCTTTAAGCGGTTTGTCTAAATTAATGTTGACAAAATCAGCCGTAGGGTTTGGATATACACTTATCATATCAGGTTGCATAACATTATTGGGTTGGTTATCCGTCACTGAAATATCTTTAACAGGTAAATCATTTTTAACATAAAAAGTGTTGATTACATTTCTTGCCAATAAAGTTTCACCTGATGTTGCCAAAGCTTCCACACGCAAGCCATAGACAGCTCCTTTGGTCAAATTGGGGAAAGACACTTGATAATGTCCGGGTTTTTGAGGCATGGCTTTCATAGTGAAACGCTTCGGAACCGATTTGCCAACCGGCAAAGCTTTTTCACCATCAACCGATACCAAATTTAAGGTAGCTGATACCTGTACTTTTGAAAAATCTATTTGATTGTTTGCATTGGCAATCGCCACTTCTATTTGCGAACCATTATAACCTGTTTGGTCATTGAAATGCATATTTACGGCAAAAGCAGTTTCCGATTCGTCATAAGAAGCCATTGCCACAAATTGGTTTTCGCCCAAATTCAATTGATAAACACCTTTTGGCAAATCATTGACAAAAGCAACCGACTGGTAAGCGGTCGTAAATTTATCTTTTTTACTATCGATGATTTCATAAGTATTTGCCGTTTTTTTATTACTCAACACAAAAGAGGTAATAGGCTTATCGGTATAAAAAATAAGATTAACCGGTTGATGATCTTCTTCAACGATAAAAGAAGTTTTACCATTTCGACTAAAATACGTATTTCCTTTACTTCCCATAATAACATTATTAAAGTTTTGGGCATCGACCAAATCTTTTTCTGCCTCATCAGCAGGGGTTGGGTTGCTTTGCTCACTACCTCTGTAGGTATAATATCCGTGATGCAAATAAGGTGCTATTTCTCTAGAAAAATGATTTTCGCCTTCTTCCCATAAAGATGTATGGTTGGCACTGTGCATCACTCTAT
This sequence comes from Flavobacteriaceae bacterium, assembly GCA_024763015.1. Taxonomy (GTDB): domain Bacteria; phylum Bacteroidota; class Bacteroidia; order Flavobacteriales; family Flavobacteriaceae; genus WGBX01. Next base: position 1,232 of record JANTGO010000195.1, on the reverse strand, counting down.
AATTGAAATCACCTGCACCGGGTGTCAAAGCATTAGATGCATTGGTAATAACGGATCTTTTGGCTCTATATTCGGCAATAAATCCATCGTTGGAGCTATGCCAATTGCGCCAGCCCGAATCAAACCAGTCCCATTCCCAATACGCATCGTAGTAGGCACCGGCAGAATGATGAAAACCATTACCTACATAACAGAAGTACCATTTGTCTTGATAACAAGCATCATCGGATTGATGTGCCCACCAACGGGTTGTATTATCCTCAACCATATTGAGTCTGCTGTAAGAAGCGCCATTTGGATAGTAATAATTTTTAAAAGTCGAACTAGAATTTATACGCCAATTCTTTGCCCAATTATGAAAAGAATTCACACTGCCACTGGTTAGTTGATAGCCGTTTAAATACCACATCGCTATAAAAGAAATGCCTGTCCAAGAAAGTGATGAACCCACATCAGCAACCCTAGAACCGCGTAAAGGTGAACTCAAAGTATATACGCCATCGACCTTTTCAAATCCAAAACTAGGGATTGAAGTATTGTAAGGATTTTTTCCATATAGGGCTCTTTCAGAATCCATGCCGCCCTTACTGTGCGCTACAATACTAAGGGTAGCCGAATTAAAATGTGTCGTAATTCGATCAATCATCCTTTTTAGTAATTTACCGTTTTGTTCGGGTGTTCCTAAAGGATTTAACTGTACAAAAGCCGCATGTAGGTTGTAATTACGCACTTGTTGGATATTTGCTTGATAAGAATTGTTTACTTTTCCTGTGATTCCATGTACAAAAACGACCGGCGTTTGTGTATTATAAGCGGTATAGTTTGTCGGATAAATAATGTTCCCCGGCGTATTGTACCAAGAACTCATGTTTCCGTTATTTACATTATAATTATATTCTCTGATAGTCTGACTGACACCGGATAAACTTATTAACAATGCAATAAGTGTTGTTAAGAAAGTGATTTTTTTCATGTATTTGGTTATTTTTAATTAATAATAGGCAAATATAATAAAAAAAATTAATCATTTAAAAATTTAATTATTAGCTGAATAATAGGTGGCTGAGTGATTTTCGAAGAATGAGAAAATAGTATCGAAGCCCGACATTGAAATCCGGCACTTCGATACTATTTCAATTCCTTTCAGTCATTGAAATCACTCAGTGTCCTTTGCTTTGTAATTTATAGCAGCTGCGTAGGTGGTCGAGTGATTTTTCCGACCCTAAGTAGGG
>JANTGO010000194.1 GCA_024763015.1 Flavobacteriaceae bacterium | reverse complement strand
ATTGGCATAAATACCACTCCAATCGGGACCGCGATGTCGCAGCTTTTTTGACATTTGTAAAATTTGCGGTCTTAAACTTGCCGCTTCTTGTTTTAAGTCGAATGCACATACAATTCCACACATAATTTTTTTATTTTAATATTACTTTAATTATTCATAATTCAAAAAAAAAATCCGCCGGACAAAAACCCGGCGGACTGTAAATATTTAAGCACAAGTTTTTGCTACCGACGTGGGTAGATATTATTAATATTATTATTAAAAAACAAAACTTGTGACATGTTTATCATCATTTTATGAGGCAAAGATGCATATTTTTTATAAAAAAACAAAATATTTTGAAATATAAGTGAAATCAAAGCTAGGTTCAAGTGATACCAAATCAAATATATTTAATAAGTTTGCATGATAAAACCAAACGATGCAATCCAAACTCCTGTGGACTATATTATTGAATATCATCATTACGCTCTCACAAGCTGTAGGCGGGATTGTTTCGGGAAGTATGGCATTGCTGTCGGATGCCACACATAATTTTTCGGATGTTATTACACTGGTTATCAGTTATATCGCAAATCGATTAGCTTATAACAAAGAACAATCCATCGATAAAACCTTTGGATACAAACGTGCTGAAATTGTAGCTGCTGCGATAAATGCCACTATCCTAATTGTTTTAGCTATATTTCTGCTTATAGAAGGTATCCAAAGATTTTCACATCCAAGAAAAGTTGATGGTACCCTCATTATTTGGATATCTGTATTGAGTATTGTACTGAACACCATCAGTGTTTTGCTGGTAAAAAAACAGGCAAAAAATAATTTAAATCTGAAATCCATTTATTTAAACCTATTTTCGGATGTTTTTACTTCATTTGGCGTGCTCGTAGGCGGTTTGCTTATAAAATTTAATGGTTTGTATATCTTAGACCCTATTATTACCTTAGCTATTGCCATTTACCTGTTTTATATGAGCTGGGGTATTTTATTTGCTTCCGTTCGTATTATCATGCAATTTGCCCCAAAAGATATCGATATTTCTGCTGTTGAAAAAGCCGTTACCAAGTTGCCTAGCGTTAAAAATATTCATCATGTACATATTTGGCAACTCAATGACCAAGACTATCATTTAGAAGCCCATGTAGAATTTTACAAGAATATAAAATTATCGGAATTTGATGAAATTTGCGAACGAATAGAAAAGATTTTGCTAGAAAAATTTAATATCAAACACAGTTTTTTGCAACCTGAATGGAATAGAGATGATCCTAAGGAATATATTATAAAGGATTGATGATGAATTGGAAAATCAAAAACTACGCTTCATTAAGCCCGGATGAATTGTATAGAATACTACAACTGCGCAATGAAGTATTTGTTGTAGAGCAAAACTGTATTTACCAAGATGCCGATGGTAAGGATTTTAAAGCTTTTCATTTGTTTGCCCAACAACAGGATGAAATAATTGCTTATGCGAGAATTTTTAAATCCGGTGATTATTTTGATAAAGCAAGTATCGGTAGGGTAGTGGTTTCCCCTAACTATCGAGGGCTGAAACTGGGAAAACAATTGATGCAAAAAGCCATAGACTTTATACTTAATGAAATAAAAGAAAATAGCATAGAAATAAGTGCCCAAACCTATCTTGATAAATTTTATAAAGATTTAGGTTTTGTACCTTATGGTGATACCTATTTAGAAGACGGCATACCACATATCAGAATGATTTTCAATAGGTTTGAATAATAAATTATACGTATATCCCGAAAAATTGTTAATATTTTTTTATATATTTGTTAAGCATAATTAAAAATAACTAATATGAAGAATAGAACATTTGCAATATTTATTAGAATAACTTTAGTAGTTTTTATGTTGTATGGTTGCAAGAGTAAACAATCTACGATAAAACATGAAAAGTTTTCGGTTAATAAATTAAACAAAGACTTTATAGGAACTTGGAAATTTGTAAAAAGATTGGACGCAAATGGAAAAAAAGTCGATACAATCCGGCATGGAAAGTTTCGTGAAATTGTAAGTGGACCCTTGACTATTTTTAAGAAAGACGGAACATACTCTATGAAATTTACTGTATCCCATAAACAATTTACTTATGAGAACACTGATGTAGGAAAATGGCAATATAATCCTAATGCTAAAAAAATGACTTTGTATTTATTTATTAAACCTGATGACTGGATTGGAAAAGACTTAATAAGTAGGGGGATAGCGAAAAAATATGATGATGGAAAATATTACGAAACACTAAAATATAAAATTATTAGAATTAGTAAGGATACCTTGCAATATATAGATTATAACGGTGCAAATATGATATATGGAAAGGTAAAATAAAATTATTAAACAAAAAAATCCCGATTTTAAATCGGGATTTTTTATTTATTTTTTCTTATTATACTCACGCCGTTTGGGTTTTGGCAAGCTTGATTTTGTATTATTCTTTATTTCAATATTGTCTTGATCCTCATCCGTATCGTAAATCATTTCAAAATTGATTTGTTTCTTTTCCGGATTTGTACTTTTTACTTTTACCGAAACCACATCTCCCAGTACATATTTTTTGTGTGTGATTTCGCCAATCATAGCATATT
>JANTGO010000193.1 GCA_024763015.1 Flavobacteriaceae bacterium | reverse complement strand
GTTATCGAAGGCGATGCCCAAACAGCCCAAAAATTGCTGGCACTAAAATGGAATTATATATTTTTTACCGGCAGCAGCGCCATCGGGAAACATGTATATGTGGCGGCGGCAAAAAATCTCACACCTGTCACCCTCGAACTCGGTGGAAAAAGTCCGGTCGTTATTGACCAAACAGCAAATTTAAAACTGGCAGCAAAGCGAATTGTTTGGGGAAAATTTCTCAATGCCGGACAAACTTGTATCGCACCAGATTATGTGCTTGTTCCTAAAAAAAATGTAACCGAATTTATTGACTATTTAAAGGAAGAAATTACTTCAGCTTACGGAGAAAATCCTCAAAAATCAAAAGATTATCCGCGTATTATCAACACTAAAAATTTCAACAGGTTGCAGCGTATGTTACAAGATAGCCAAATTGTTTTTGGCGGAAAAACCCAATCCGATGATTTGTATATTTCTCCAAGTATTGTCCTAAATCCTGAAGCGGAAAGCGAGCTTATGCAATATGAAATCTTTGGTCCTATCCTACCCATTATCACATACGAAACGCAAGAAGAAATGGAAAAAGTACTACAAAAACATCAAAATCCGCTAGCCTTTTACATTTTTTCAACAGATAAAAAAATACAAAAATACCTTATCAAAAAATATACTTTCGGTGGCAGCGTTATCAATGATGTAATTGTTCATTTTATCAACAACCGTTTGCCATTTGGCGGTGTTGGTGCCAGCGGATTGGGTCGTTATCATGGAAAATATAGTTTTGACACTTTTAGCCACCATAAGTCGGTTGTCAAAAGAGCAAACTGGCTGGATATCCCCATTAGGTATGCCCCTTCTAGCGAACTAAAGCATAAGTTGTTAAAATTCTTTTTGATGCGTTAGCAATAGTCAATTTATTAAATCTTTTACTTTTTTGCATCGACCAAAAAAGTAAGAAAAAAGTCTAGGCTTACGAAACTTTTACTAATTTATACGTTTCGCTTCCTAAACAATCTGAACTCGCACTACGCTTCTGCTATTAATCCGATTTTTAACTGATTGTAAATTTTTATTTCCTATCAAAATTTGTTATGCTCAAACAGCAGATTGTTTTTTACGTCCGCTCCACTCTAAATTTACGTAAAACCTTCGTATGCCGTGGGCAAACCGCAATGGTTTGTGTTTAGAAAATATTCTTTGCCTATTTTATTAAAACACAATAAGTTAGATACGTTTTGTTTTTTTTAATATTTGGTTGTACCAATGCAAAAAAAAGTTCTTTTTGATGCGTTAACATCATTGGCACGTTAATTGAACATTATTTACTAAATTCGATTTTCTATCACGATTTAGTATAACATAAAAACCAATCAAATGAATAAAATATTATCCGGTACGATGATCATACTTTTAATGAGTTGCGGTGCTTCAAAAAAAGTTTCAAAATCCGAAGCAATTACAAATATTAATTTTGAAGTCATACAACAAGGCACCTTGCACGGCAACGGAAAAGAAGGCATTGATAAGTCTGAACGACTGATAAAAGATGCCAAAACTTGGAAAAATCTTCTTGAAAAAATGGGCACTGTAAACCGATTACCCGAAAAACTATTAAACACCAAAATCGATTTTTCAAAAGAAAATATCATCGCTATTTTTATGCCTGTTTTGGGTTCGGGTGGTAGTAGTGTAGAAATAGAAAGCATTAGCACTACCGACAAAAACGTCATCGTAAAAGCCTATTACAAAACCCAAGGCGGTCCTGCTATTGCCGTTATGAATCAACCTTATATCATTGCTAAAATCCCTGTGCAGGAAAAAGAGGTGGTTTTTATGGTTAAATAAGTAAAACTATCTACTAAACATTTCCAAACTCTCAAAAGCATCTGCTACGCTGTTAATATGTTCAAATAACAAGTATAGTTTTTCTACTTCTCCGGATTTTTTTTCTTTAAATTGACAACATCCTGCATTTGCTTGCACTTTTTGTAAAATTTGTTGAAAAATAACAGTCTTAAAATAAGGCGAATCCGGATTTGAGATAAAATAAGCCAACATTTTTCCTTTTTTAATCACCAATTTTTCAAATCCTAATTTTTGTGCCAACCATTTTAATTTAACAGATTGCAATAAGTCCTCCGTGGGTTTAGGCAAAGCGCCAAACCGGTCGATTAATTTATTTTTAAAGGCATTTAGCGCCTTTTCATCGGGAATACTTGACAACTCGTTATACAAGCGCAAACGTTCGGATGTAACGTGGATATAGGCATCGGGAAATAAGATTTCAAAATCCGTATCTAACTGTGTATCAACACTAAAATCTAGGGAAGTTGTTTGTTTGGCAAATAAGTCTTTAAATTCGTTCTCTTGTAACTCTTTAATCGCTTCCTGTAATATTTTTTGATAGGCTTCAAAGCCAACATCATTGATAAATCCACTTTGTTCGGCTCCTAATAAATCGCCGGCACCTCTGATCTCCAAATCTTTCATCGCTATTTGAAAACCGCTACCCAGTTCGGTATAGGTTTCTATCGCTTCAATTCTTTTTCGCGCTTCGGGTGTCATAGCCGAATAAGGTGGCGTGATAAAATAGCAAAAAGCTTTCTTATTACTCCTACCCACTCTTCCACGCATTTGATGTAAATCAGCCAA
>JANTGO010000192.1 GCA_024763015.1 Flavobacteriaceae bacterium | reverse complement strand
GGAAAAATGCCTTAGCAATATCGGGATTGGGCGGTATGGACTTGTGTTTTGTTATCAGATGCTTCACTGTCCAACCTTGTGGCAAACTGCCCGAATTACTAATCCAAAGCATATTGGCATAAACACTTATTTGCACCGGGTTCCCGCTTGTGTAATCTTTGTGAATGAGAGCATTTAAAATGGCTTCACGCAAAGCATCTTCAGGATAATCGTAAGTTTCTGTACGGGTCAATCCTTCGTAAGCAATATTTGCCCGTAGATATTTGGTAAGTAAAATATCCATTGTTTTTTCAATTTGCTCAAACAAACTGCCGTGTATTTCATCTTGATAGAGCAAATCGGTATGCGTGCGGAAAAATCCTATTTTTACATAGGCTCCCGTAATTAGTTTTTCAGGGTCTTTTCCAAACGCCAAAATTGCTGCCCGCGTTAACTTTCCGGCTTCTGTCAACCCCAAAAGATTTAACAGTTTTTCATTGGTTTCCGACAGGTCTTCATTGGAGATTCTTTCGCTTCGCCCGGCTTTTGTTCTGAAAATATTAAAAGCTGTAGTTGATAAATCATCCAAAGAAAATTGCTCAGCTACCACCCCGTCCCATTTTTTACCTTTTTTATTTAGCAGAAATTTTTCGAGTGCCGGACCATTCAAATCCTGTATGGTGCTTCCCGAGCGATAATAGAAATGCCCCCTGAAGGATACCGGATTGTTATAAGGCTCAACAACTAATTCCAGATAATTTTTTACTCCCTCCTTTTTGTGATTTATTTGTGGAATAATGCCGAGAATATCACGGATTTTATTGGGTAAATCGTCTAATAATTTTTTATAATTGTCAATTCCGACAATCGTTCCGTCATCATCAATACCAATATACAAACAGCCGCCCTGTGCATTGGCAAAAGCACAAATAGATTTCAGATAATCGTCTTTCCAAATTCTTTTAAACTCTGTATTTTGGTTTTCAATCATCAATGCTCCACACTTTTATAATTGTTAGTTGTTAGTGGTAAATTGTAAATTTTCACTGCTTTGTATTTCATTTTTCTTCTTTTTATAATTAAAAATTATCAATTAACAATTAAGAATTATCAATTAAGAATTAACAATTATTTAAAATTTGGTTCATTAAATCGTTGGCTTCTTTGTTGAGTTGTGCCAGCTCGCTGTGTATTTCTTTCATTCGGGCTTTGTAGTCAAAATCTTCGTCAATTTGTATGCTGTAACCCACATAACGCCCGGGCGTGAGCGAGTAGTCGTTTTCTTTTACTTCTTCTAAATCAACTATCTTGCAAAGACCTTCCACATCTACATATTTGTTTTCGGGGAACCACTCCAAGAGCTTTTTCCAATCGCCAATGCGTTGTTTGGCTTCTTTTAAAAATTCGGTTGTTTCCGTTTGGTAGGCCTTTAAAGGTTTGTTTAGTTTGTTCAACTTTTCTTTAAAAGGTTTCATTTTGGCGGTTGCCTCTTTCTTTTCTATCTCTTTTTCTTGAACTTGCTTGTTAATTTTTGCAATTTCAGCTTCCAACTCTTTTATAAACTCAACAATTTTTGGTGCGGGTTTTTCAAAAGTTTTAAAAATGGCTTTTGCCTGTTCGGGATTTTCAAAATTTTGGTAATCAACCGTTTCAGCAATAACTAAATCATCATTTTTCAACTCTTTTGCCAATTTATTTAACTCTTTTGCAAGTTTTTTATAATGTTTGTTTATGGTTTCAAACTGCTCTTTTAATGCTGTTTGGTGCTGCGTTTGGGCAGTAGTAATTGCTTCATTGTTCCCTCTATAAAGCTGAACAATTGTGGTAAGGTTTAAGAGTTGCCCGTCAGAAAAATCGTTAATGGTAGAATTTACCACCCGATAAGTATTTCGGGCATCAATCATCAAAATTTTATCTTTGTTCTTTTCGGGTTTACCTTTATCTAAAAACCATAGATGACAAGGCAGCGAACGGGTATAAAAGAAGTTATTCCCTACGGAAACAATTATATCTACATTTTGGGTTTCTATGAGTTGTTGACGGATTAGTTTTTCGGAATTTCCTGCATCGGTAGCCGAACTTGCCATAACAAAACCTGCACGCCCTTTATCATTTAAATATGAATGAAAATATTGTATCCACATATAATTGCCATTATCGGCTTTTGGCAGTCCAAAAGGCAAACGCGGGTCTTCTTTAACATAATCTTTGCTTTTATCAATCTTTTTAACATTAAAAGGCGGATTAGCCATTACAAAATCGCATTTGCCTACAAGCTTATGCGGGTCGCTGTAAAAGCTGTTATCCTCAATTATTTTTCCTTCAATACCGTGAATGGCAAGGTTCATTTTTGCCAAACGCACATTGTTTGATTTTAGTTCTGTTCCGTAAACCCGAATAGCTTCGTTTACCTGTTTGTTTTTACTTTTCACAAAATATCCTGTTTGTACAAACATACCGCCCGAACCGCAAGCCGGGTCGTGAATAATTCCATGGTCGGGTTCAATAAAGTTTACAATCATTTGCACCAGCGAAGGCGGTGTAAAGAACTCGCCACCTTCCTGAGCACCTGCACCACTCATAGAAAATTTCATCAGGAAAAACTCGTAAATCCTGCCGAACACATCACCACTAATGTTTTTAACGGCATCTTTATTAAAAACACG
>JANTGO010000191.1 GCA_024763015.1 Flavobacteriaceae bacterium | reverse complement strand
AACGGCAGTCTGTCTAAAAACTCCTGCCGATTTTAAAATTATGCTCAAATATAAACACTTTTAACCAATTATTTTAAAAATACAGGAATAAAAGTATTGAAAATAAAGACTAACTTAAATCGGCTTATTTTTACTTGTACATCATCTAAATATCGGATAAACAGCAAGATAATACCTTTAAGATAAGTCTTTAAAGTATCTGTCCCGAGAAGATTTATAAGTCTTCGCAGATTGTATGCCGTAAAGATTATTCCCACATCAGCTTCGGCTCTTTGTTTGTATTTTTTAGTCATAATGTAATTAAATCCCCATTGGCGTTTGATGGTGCCGTAGGGATGCTCAACGATTGCCTGTCTTTGTTTGTAATAGTTTTCGTTTTCTTTTATTCTGATTTTATTGTTTTCAATAAGTTCTTGATATTCACTTCTTTGTATGGCTTTACCATATTTGGCTTTCGAACATTGCTCTTTTACCGGACAGGTTTTGCAGGCTTTGGTGGTGTAACGTTTAAAGTTATAAGTAGCTCCTTTATGGAGTTTGCCTGTGCTTCTTAATTTATTCCCTTGCGGACAAATGTAAAGATCGTTTTCTTTATCATAAGTAAAGTTTTCTACATTATAAGCAATATCGGGAGCATTAGTTGCGACTTTTGGTACGGCAACAAGAACATTTATTCCGAGTTTGTCGGCTATTTCAAATTCTGTTCCTGTGTGATAGCCTTTGTCGTAAAGAGCAGTAAATTTATTGGTTCCGAGGATGCTTTTTGCTCTGCGCAGCATATTGCCCATGGCTTTACCATCGTTGGTGTCGGTCACTTTATAGTCTATCGGAATTTTATTTTTTTTATCAACCGTACTTTGAATATTATAAGCAACTTCGGTAATATTGTTGCGGGTTATCATATGCCTACTTTCAGGGTCGGAAGTTGAGATTTGTTTTTCTCCGGTTTCTTCCAATTGTTTTTCTAAATTTTTATAGACCTTTTTTCTGTTGTTTTGTTTTTCAATTTCGGCTTTTATCTTTTGTTCATTTTCTTGTTTCTGTTTATTATCAAGACTTCTATCACCATCATTTTCAGAAAGTTGACTGTTATATTCTTGGAGTTTATTGTCGATATAGGCAAGATGTCGTTCGATTTTCTTTTGGTTGAAATTATTTTTCTTGCTGTTTTGAGCTCGTAGTTTTGTGGAGTCTCCTGCAATGAGTTTTCCGCCGATAAGCTCAAAGTTTTTGGCAATTTGTACGCTTGCTCTGAAAACTTTTTTGATTGCTTTGGGGTTATCTCTGCGGAAATTGGAAATGGTGTTGTGGTCAGGTGATAAACCTTTAAGAAGCCAAATAACTTCGATGTTTGTTTTGCAGGATTTTTCTAATTTTCGTGATGAACGAATGCTGTTAAGATAACCGTAAAGATAGAGTTTCAGAAGATCTTTTGGATGGTAAGCGGGGCGACCGTTTTCAATATGATTAACTTTAAAACCCATAGCTTCAACATCAAGACTTTCGGCAAACAAATCTATTAATCTTACTTCGTTATCTTGTTCAACGGCATCATCAAGTGAGGTCGGAAAAAGTACGAGTTGATGTCTGTTGTGTCCGGTGATGTATTTCATAGCCGGAAATTACTGATAATCTGTGAAAAAGGCAAATGTTATCGGATTTTTTTTGACATTTTTATTAACAAAAATTATTGTTGAAAAATGGGGTTTTTAGACAGTCTGACGGCAATAGCTATATTCTTGTAATTATAAGTCAAAGTAACCGTTTCAGTTGCATTAGCTGTAACAGACCAAAATAATATGATATATAGTATTTTATTCATTTATTATGTTTACCAACGTTTTAAATAAGGTGCATTTTAATACGGTTTATTTTTGTGTTGTGCACTGTTTAATATCATGATTCCCAAATCCCCATTGTTTTCTTAATTCTCCAATATCCATCAACTTTTTCAAGGTAGTATATACCACCCCAACCAACTAAACCATGTCTTTGGTAACCAATGTATAAAATTGCAAATTTATTATCATTTGAGAAAACAATATCTGATAATTCAAAGATTCCAAAGCATTTTGGGTGTTTTAAATGAAATATTTTCCAGTAGAGAGTCCAATTTCTGTTAAATACTCCTAATATTTTATTTTTAGATTCTTTCTTTAGTTTAACCTTTGAGTTGAAATGGAATTTATTCAAAATTCTTTTTTCAAAACCGGGTAAAGTGTCAAACCTGCATTGTAAATAAACTTGTTGAGTATCAAGACTTACTATTTTATTATTTTCAATATTCATAAAAAATTTCTGCTCGCAATCTAAATACATTGATTCATGAAATGCAGATTTCCCTTCTTTAATATTATTATGAAAGAAAAGACCTATTTTATTCGTATAATATTTTGTTTTCTTTTTTATAATAACAGGTTTAAAATCAACCGTATCCTTATTATAGCCAATTTCATAAAGTCTAATAGCCTCCTCAGTTTGAATCTGGCTTAGTACATCTGTATAAACTTTATATTTCTTGTCATCTACAATCTCTTGACTCTTCAAATCAGTTGAAAAGGGAAGTACAAAAAAAAGTATAACAAAAAGATTTAAGAAATGTTTCTCCATTTGATTCTTATAGTGCACAACACCTGTATATATCTATTT
>JANTGO010000190.1 GCA_024763015.1 Flavobacteriaceae bacterium | reverse complement strand
GCTGTATTTATTTTTCTGTTTATGACTTTAACTTTATAATATGGCGCGCTAATTTTGAGCTGAAATCTATCCTCATTCGTCATAAAATCGGTACAACTTTCTTTGATTTCTAGATATTTTTCCGATTCATCCGGTAATATTTCTACCACTTCCAAATCCGTTACGGGCTGATGCGCCTCGTTTACAAAACAGATTTTCACCCGATGAGACGAAGTACGATTGACGACAAAACCCACAAGCAACACAAGCGCCAACAACGAAACGATCATCAAATATTTACGCAAAGTCTTATTACTTTTCACTTTACGGGTATTTTTTTGGCTAAAATCCGTCCAATTTTTATAACCCGTGTATTCCGACAGCAAATTTAGCATATCGATACGCGGCAATTTTTGTATATCCTTTCTAAAATAATTGTAAAACCATTTTTCACTGACACGCGCCTTTACTTTATGCAACAAATCCTCTTGAAAAGCAATAATATCATCACCCTTCCACGCCGAAATGTTGGGAGAAGAAGCCACATTATGCTTTAAAAAAGTCTCTGAAACTTTTTGTTTAAGCAAATCGAATAATATCTTATCGCTTTCTTTCAAATCTGTTAAAAACTGATTATCAGGTTGTTGTATTTTACAATTATTTTACAAAACATTTACATCGTCTATACAAAGCAGAATGCATCTTTGGCGATAGGTTTGTATCATAATTAGTGTCTGTCAGAAAACATTCTAAAACTAAAAATGTTTTTTATTGCAATCTTTTCAATTTTTTTTAATCGCCTGATGCTTAGCATCACCTCATAAAAAGAAATTAAAAATCTTACTAATAAAAATTCATTTTATAAAATTTGTCTGATTTCTTACAAACACTAATTACAAACGAATATCGTTTTGAAAAATTTCACTTTACAATAATAATAAAAATAAAAGCAATGAAACCACCATGTATAATTTTTTTTACAAACAGAGATATGATTATGGTGGTTACATGTGTTAGCAATAAAAAAATAAAAATCATAAACACATGAAAAAATTAATCTTAATCGCCCTCATCTTCACGCTAAGCATCAGCAGTTGCAGTCAAAAATCAAATGGCGCAAAATCTATTGAGCAATTGGAAATCCCAACAATGGAGCAAGATGAAATGTCGGAAACAGCTACGGCTACGGACGAAGCAAGTCTTAAATCCGAACGCAAACTAATCAAAAAGGGGAATCTACGATTCCAAACCGATGACATCAAGGAAACTACCAACATAATACAAGCTATTGCAAAAAAGTATCGAACTTATATCGCCTTGGACATAAGTCACGATTATTCCTACAACAGTACGCATGAATTACAAATCAGAGTCCCGGCTAAGGATTTTGACAATATGATAGCCGACATTGCCCAACAGGTAGAAAAATTTGATGACAAAAGTATCAACACAACCGATGTAAGCAAGGAATTTATTGATGTACAAGCACGCATAAAAACCAAAAAAGCCTTGGTAAAACGATACTTGGAATTGCTAAAAAAAGCAAAGAAAGTATCCGAAATGCTGGAAATTGAAAACGAAATAGCAAGGCAACAAAGCCAAATAGAATCGGCAGAGGGACAACTCAATTATCTAAAATCTCAAACGACCTATGCCAGCCTGAACATAAACTATTACACCAAAACAAAGGATATACCTAAAAAGACATTTCTCGATAAAACCATAGAGAGTTTGCAAAGCGGTTTAAAAATACTCAAACAATTATTTTTAGTCCTTATCACACTTTGGCCCTTTATCATCCTAACACCCATAATCATCTACTTTGTCAAAAGAAAAAGCAGAAAAAACAAAAAGAATAATCCGAAAGCATAAACGAAAATAATAGATAAAAAAATGAAGATTTTACAAAACAGGCAAAGAATAATTTTTCTTAACACGAACCATTGCGGTTTGCCCACGGGTGTAGAGACGTTGTGCCACAACGTCTCTACGTGGTAGTGAAAAATGAAAAATTTTGCAAAAAAGTAAAAGATTTTATAAATAGCCGGTATATCCAAATTTTGAAATATATATTCGTATTTATTAAAATATCAGCAAGTTGTAATTTCTGATAAAAAAAGTGCCGAAAACAGGAAAAGCAAAAAGAATAATACAAAAGCAAAAGAGAAATAATAACATAAAAACCATTGGATATGAAAACAAAAAAAGTAAAAAAAGCAGATTTAAACAATTACACCAACACCTTCTTTTTGATGGGATTGGCCATCATTATGTTTGTAAGTTGGAAAGTAATCGAAACAAAAACCTATGCCAGCCCCACAGATATTGATGTTCTAGATGTCAATGGCGCCAATATGGACGAAACACTTATCGTTACAATTGAAGAACCTGTCATCAAAAAACCTATCATAAAAAAAGTAGATGCCGTTGATTTAAAAATTGTAAAAGATGACAATCCGGATCCGGAAACCTTATTAAAACCAACCGATGCAGATATAAAAGATACCATTGTTCCTGTATCTGTAATAAAAACCTATATCATTGATGATGATATTCCAGTTATCTTTAGTAGAATAGAACAAGCTCCCATTTATCCGGGTTGCGAAGGAAAGAAAGGAGAAGCCTTAAAAAAATGTATGAGCGAAAAGATATCCAAATTTGTAGGAAAGGAATTTGATACCGGTATCGCTTCCGATTTGGGATTGTCAGGCGAAAAAGTCAGAATAATGACACAATTCACCATAGGTAAAG
>JANTGO010000189.1 GCA_024763015.1 Flavobacteriaceae bacterium | reverse complement strand
GTCATAAAAAGATAAAATAATTAACGTATATTTGAGCACTAAAGGAAATTGTATATGAAGAAAGGAAAATTGGTTATTTTTTCAGCCCCATCAGGAAGTGGCAAGACCACACTTGTACGACACCTGCTCGATTATCCCGACTTAAATTTGGCATTTTCAATATCCGCAACTTCTCGAAAAAAACGTTGTGGCGAAACGGACGGCGTCGATTATTATTTTATCAGTCCATCAGAATTTAAAGAAAAAATCGATCAAAATGCCTTTGTCGAATGGGAAGAAGTTTACAAAGACAATTATTATGGCACTTTAAAATCCGAAGTTGATAAATTGCTCAACGAAGGTAAAAACGTAATTTTTGACATCGATGTACAAGGCGGACGCAATATCAAAAAACAATATCCCGACAACAGTTTGGCGGTGTTTGTACAACCACCATCTATTGAAGAACTAAAGAAACGACTGGAGCAACGCAAAACGGAAACGCCCGAAAAAATTGATATGCGTGTGGCAAAAGCAGCCGAAGAGTTGAGCTATGCCAAAGATTTTGATGTCATTATCTACAACGATGATTTGGATAACGCAAAAAAAGAAGCCTATAAAATTGTAAAGGATTTTCTAAAATAAAAATATAAATACATGAAACTTTATACGATAAAACATCAAGATTTTAAATTAGACGGCGGTGCCATGTTCGGTGTAGTTCCCAAAGTTATTTGGCAGCGTACCAATCCTGCCGATGAAAACAATTTAATCGAGATGACCACAAGAAGTTTGCTGATAGAAGATGGCAATAAATTGATATTGGTCGATACCGGAATGGGCAACAAGCAATCCGAAAAGTTTTTTGGGCATTACAAACCCAGCAATTTACATATGTTTGATGAGCGATTAAAAACATTGGGCTTTCATAGAGATGACATCACCGATGTTTTTATGACACATTTGCATTTTGACCATTGTGGCGGTTCTATCAAGCAAAATGAAAAAGGTTTTTATGAACCGGCATTTAAGCATGCAAAGTTTTGGTCAAACGACAAACATTGGGAGTGGGCGACCAAACCGAACCCAAGGGAAAAAGCCAGTTTTCTAAAGGAAAATATCTTGCCCATACAAGAGAGTGGCCAATTACATTTTGTTGACACGCCCAACGAAGCAGGTATTGGACGCCATGAAGACTTGAATTTTGATGTGTTGTTTGTAGATGGACACACCGAAAAACAAATGTTGCCTATGGTCGATAATAAAGGTAAAAAACTTGTTTTTATGGCAGATTTTTTACCGACAGTCGGGCATATTCCTTTGCCGTATGTGATGGGATACGACACCAGACCCTTGTTAACCATAGATGAACGTCAAAAATTCTTTGCACAAGCAGCAGACGAAAAATGGTATTTAATGCTCGAACATGATGCTTATAATGAAATATGTACCCTAAAACACACCGAAAAAGGTATTCGTTTGGATAAAATTTATAAATTTGAGGAAATTTTTAATTAACAATAAAAAGATAGATATGAATAAGTTAAGATTTTTGGGAATTTCTCTAGCTGCCGGATTGATGTTGGCAAGCTGTGGAACCACAAAAGAAACAGTTGCAAAAGCAACAACGCAAAAACAAGAAACCGCCAAGAAACCGGAAGCTTTGCCACAAAAATTCGCAACGGTTTATGACGGTAAAGGATTAATCAATTGGCAACATACCAACCCTTTTGACAGTTATATGCCCGGTATGAGCACCGAAAAAGCATATAAAGAATTGCTTAAAGACCTTCCGGCTACCGATGTAATCGTCGCCGTAGTAGATGCCGGTATGGATATCAACCACCCGGATTTAAAACCGGTTGTTTGGACCAACACCAAAGAAATTCCAAACAATGGTATTGATGACGACAACAACGGTTACGTCGATGACATTCATGGATGGAACTTTTTGGGTGCCAAAGATGGCAAAATGGCCGGACCGGAACAATTAGAATTAACCAGAATTGTTGCCAAATACCGCGGACAATGGAAAGATAAAACCATAGCAGATATCATTCCCGAAGAAAGAGAAATGTTTCAATTATACCAACGCGCTGAAAAAGATTTAGCCAAACAATTAAAACATGCCAAAGCGCTTGAAAAAAGATATAATTATTTAGCAGCAATGGCGCAAAACGGTGAAAAAACTTTAAAAGAAGCCCTAAAAACAGACAAATTGACCAAAGAAGCTGTTAAAGCTTTGGTCTCGGATGATGCTAAGGTAAAACAAGCCAAACAAATGTACTTGGGTGGTTTGAATATGAAAGCACTTGAAAGTTTTAAAAATTATGTTGACGGGCAGCTTAAATACAATTTAAATGTTGATTTCAAAGGACGTATTCAAGGAGATGATCCGGATAATTTTAACGATAGAAATTATGGAAATGGCAATGTTATTCCACCCAAAAAAGACGAATTACACGCCACGCATGTTGCCGGAATTATCGGTCAAGTAAGACACAATGGTATTGGTGGTGATGGTGTTGCCGATCACGTAAAAATTATGTCTGTAAGAGCAGTACCGGATGGTGATGAGTACGACAAAGATATTGCCTTGGCATTTAGATATGCTGTGGATAATGGTGCAAAAGTGATTAATTGTAGTTTTGGTAAATATTATTCTCCACACAAAGAATGGGTTTGGAGTGCTATAAAATATGCTGCTGACCACGATGTGTTGATTGTAAATGCAGCTGGTAATGACGGTAA
>JANTGO010000188.1 GCA_024763015.1 Flavobacteriaceae bacterium | reverse complement strand
GTTGGTTTAATTCTGTATGATACCGGTTTGTTTAGTGCGACAGTTCCTGTTTGGGTACAAATTTTAGGTTTTATTGTTTCCGTTGGCTTTGTTAATGCTTTTAATTTTATGGATGGCATTAATGGCATTACGGGTTTTTATACAGTAGCAATTATTTTGCCACTCTTATATTTAAATACTAAATACCGGGTTTTTGACAATGACTTTTTTTATGTAATTCTATTAGCCGTTGCGGTTTTTGGGTTTTATAATTTTAGAACACAAGCCTTGATGTTTGCAGGTGATATTGGTTCAATGTCATTGGCTGCAATAATCCTATTTTGGATGACAAAAATGATAGTAGAATTGAAAAGTCCTATACTTTTATCCTTAGTAGTTATTTATGGTGTGGACAGTGCTTTAACGATTTTAAATAGATTACGATATAAAGAGAATATTTTTGAGGCCCATCGTTGGCATTTATATCAAAAGTTTGGGGATATATGGCATTGGCCTCAATTGCTCGTTGCTGTTTTGTATGCTTTGGTGCAATTTTTTGTGAGTATAATCATTATTAATTACACTAATTTAGGTATGGGTAATCAAGTACTTGTTCTGCTTAGCATTTATGTTGTTGTATCGGTTGTTTATGTCTTGTTACAGTATTATATTGTAAAAAATAAGGATTAGCGCATCACTTTGATATGATTTCTTTTAGAAATCACTCTGTGAGCTATGTTTTGTTGTTAAGCAGGATTCTATTGAAAACCGGCACTTCGGTACAAATTTCTTCCTATGGGCAGAAATTCACTCAGTGACCTGCGTAATCATTGGTGCTTGAGTGATTTTACGAAGAATGAGTAAAATATCATAAGTTCGATATAAAACATACTGTGTATTCGCTAGTTTTGGATTTTATGGTTACGTTCATTTCGACTTCATTTTATTTTGCTTAAAATGACAAATAGCTGAATTCCAGTTCTATATTAATAATAGTAATGACTTAGTTTATATTGAATTCACGTTAAAACAAGCTTCTTTTTTCTGTTATACCATACAAATAGCGCCACTTTTGTCCGCTGTACTGGAATAATTTAGCCACTTTTTTCCGTTTGATATTTTTTTGTATTTTTGGAATATGATTAAGCGAACGATCACCGATACTATAAAAGATAATTTAAAGACCGGTAAAGTAATCATCATCTTTGGTCCGAGACAAGTGGGTAAAACTACTTTGTTACAAAGTATTTTTAATAAAAAACAAGAGTATCTTTGGCTAAATGGGGATAATATTGATGATAGAATGCAACTTGAATTCGAATCGTCTACCCGTTTTAAAGCAAATTTAGCCAATAAAAAGTTACTCATAATTGATGAGGCCCAAAGAATAAGGAATATTGGTTTAAATTTAAAAATAATTCATGATCAATTACAAATACCAATCATAGCTACAGGTTCTTCGGCCTTTGAATTAGCGAATCAAATCAATGAACCTCTAACGGGACGTAAATTTGAATACCTATTATTCCCATTGTCTTTTGAGGAATTGGCAGAGCATAATGGGAGGTTTGAAGAATTTAAAAACCTTCCTAATCGTCTGATATACGGTGCTTATCCAGAGGTAATTACGAATGCAGGTAATCAAAAAGAAATTTTACAAAATTTAGCATCAAGTTATTTATATAAAGATATTTTAGAGTGGAATAAAATTAAAAAATCGGACAAGCTGCTAAAACTGTTACAAGCACTTGCTTTTCAAATAGGGAATCAAGTTTCGTATAACGAAATAGCAAATTTAGTTGGTATTAATAAAGAAACCGTTGAAAATTATATAGACTTATTAGAAAAATCTTTTGTTATTTTTACCCTTAGAAGTTTTAGTAGAAATTTACGTAACGAATTAAAAAAATCAAAAAAAATATATTTTTATGATAATGGTATTCGTAATGCTTTAATCAATAATTTTAATCCCATTGAGTTAAGAAATGATGTAGGTGCCTTATGGGAAAATTATATGATTAGTGAACGCATAAAATATACAAGCTATCATCATATTTATAGTAATACGTATTTTTGGAGAACAAAATACCAACAAGAAATAGACTATATAGAAGAAAGGGAAGGAAAGCTTTTTGCCTATGAATTTAAATGGAATACCCATAAAAAAGCAAAAATCCCTAGTTCGTTTCTAAAAGCCTATCCCGATTCAGAAACACATATTATTACACCGGATAATTATTTTCAGTTTATAACACAATCAAATGAGTAAACCAAAAATTTGGTTATCATCCCCACATATGGGTGGTACCGAACAAAAATACGTACAAAAAGCTTTTGATACCAATTGGGTAGCTCCTGTTGGGGCTAATATTGATGCTTTTGAGGTTACTCTTCAAGATTATTTAGGTCCTATTTTTATTGCGGCATTAACTTCCGGAACAGCCGCCTTGCATTTAGCCTTAAAATTATCAAATGTTACATCGGGAGATGTTGTAATTTGTCAATCTAACACGCACATTGCCTCGGTAAATCCCATCACCTACCAAGGCGCAACGCCTGTTTTTGTAGATAGCGAACAAGACACTTGGAATATGTCTCCCGAACTACTAGAAACGGCTATAAAAGACCAAATAGCTAAAGGGCACAAACCCAAAGCCATTATTGTAGTACATCTATACGGTATGCCGGCTAAAATGAACGAAATTAAGCAGATAGCTAAAAAATATGAGATTGCTTTACTAGAAGATGCGGCGGAAGCCTTAGGGAGTACCTATAAAGGAAAGGCCTGTGGCACTTTGGG
>JANTGO010000187.1 GCA_024763015.1 Flavobacteriaceae bacterium | reverse complement strand
CATCTACTTCGGCGATTTCAGCACCTCCTTGATGTAAATCCCAACGGCTGGGAAACTCACCATTTTCTTCATCGGCACTTGGTCCGTCTTCAAAAATGACGGTATCACCGGGTACAAAATCGTATTTACTCCAAACTACTTTGGCTTTATGTACTTTTTTACCGGATTTTGATGAATTGGTATCTTCAGCCTTATCTTCGTTCTCATCATGTTGCTTTTTGCTTGCTTTTGATGAATTATTACCTTTTTTATCTGATTTTTTATTTTTTCCATCAATGGCATCTTCGGCCTCGTCATAGGTTTTGTCTATACCTTTGTCAACGCGTCTGTCTGCACGGCGTTCGGCTTCGGATTTTACTTTGTCCTCAGCGTGTTTAACGATTCGTTTCCATATTTGTGCCTCAGTATTTTGTGCAATGCCAAATAAAAAGACACTTACGAATAATATTCTAAAGTATTTCATAGGATAATAATTTTTGATTACAGTGCTTTGGCAGTAATATGGGCTTTTGCCATCATTTTGATAAAGAAGTGATGTGCTGCTGTATCCGGAATAGCACCGTTTACATCAATTGTAACTTTTTTGTTTTGCAATAAAAGTTCTGCAACTTGTTTGATTTTTGCAGTGTCGGTAATCATAATCGGATCGCCTTGTGCCACACCATCATAAGTAAAGTTTGCAAATTCAAAAGTAATTTGGTTGTTGATGGTAATACTTAAATTGGTGGGTACTTGATTACCTGCTAAGGCTGCAAGTCCGTTAAAATAAAATTTCACATCCGACAAGCTTACATCTTTTAATCTATCGAGATAATCTTGGGTATCGGTATTTTTTAAATCCAATTCATAAGTTGTGCTGTAAGGGCTAGTAGCAACTCGAGTGCCGTCATTCACAACCACTTCATCAGAAGTAGCAGATAGATTTGAGTTAAAGCTAACATCTAGGGCATCTTTTTTACAAGAGGTTAGTCCTAGGGCGATAAATAATAAGATTAAACTGGCTTTTTTCATTTTTATTGATTTTTAAAATTAAAATTATACGACAAAATTACAATAATTATACGTTATTTTTCTCACCCTTTCGGGTGATTTTTACAATAAATAAACATAAATTTCTAATCTTTTGGGGTGATTTTTACGATATCTATGTTTTTATTTCGGATAATCTCTTGCAATAATCGTGAAAAAAAGTTCTTTATTGTGTTTTTTTTGACGAATGAACCGTTTTTTTTGACGAATGACACATTTTGAAGCATGAACGACATTTTGAGTAAAAAATCCTATAATTTCACTTTATTAGTCAAAACCTGCATTTCGAAAAGTGAAACGGTTCATTCGTCAAAAAAATTGGATATATAAGGTAATAATTACTATCTTTATTTTTCAAAACAAACAAAACAGGCAAAAAAATGATAAAAGCTATTATTATAGATGATGAACAATTGGCTATTGAAAGTTTGCAATGGGAAATTGAGAATTTTTGTCAAGATTTAAAGGTGATCGATACGTTTACCAATCCAAAAGATGCTATTAGCGGGGTAAATTATTTAAAACCTGATTTGGTTTTTTTGGACATTGAGATGCCTGAGCTCACCGGATTTCAGTTATTGCAAGCGCTAGATTATCGCAACTTTGATTTAATTATTACAACGGCTTATAATCAATATGCCATTCAGGCATTTAAAGCCAATGCAGTCGATTATTTACTAAAGCCCATTGACCCGGACGAATTGGTGCAAGCCATTGACAAGGTGAAATCTAGGCAAACAAACCATCAATCCAATAAAAATATAGAGACACTGCTTCACAAAGTTATTCTTGAGAATCAATCGGAATATTCCAAAGTACCTTTAAATGTGAGCAATAAAATAGTTTTGGTCGATGCGCAAGATATTATGTATTGCAAATCTGAAGGTAGTTATACCAAGGTTTATTTAAAAAACGGACAAGATTATTTAATTTCCAAAGGTCTCAGTGATTTTGAAAAAGTTTTACCTCAAAATTTATTTGTTAAAACGCATAAATCCTATATTGTTAATCATAAAGAAATCAAGGAAATCATCAAACAAGGAACTGCGGAAGTTGTGCTGACTAATCAAGCCGTTATTCCGGTTTCAAGGTCGCATAAAGCAGCTGTTTTTGATATATTGCACATATAATTAAGAGATGTATATTTTGTCAGCCAACAACTTTATACAAGCAATCTCAACGCCTCAAGAAAACGGTATTGTTATTTTTGTTTCCGGTTTTCTGTTTATGATGAGTTTGTATCATTTTTTGCTGTTCTTTCAGCATAAAGACAAAGCATATTTATACTACGCATTTTATGCTTTTTTGGTTTTTGTTTATACCTATCATAGGGCAAAGCATTTTATTTTATCCGATATATCCAAACCGATTATTCCGTCTATAGAATTCTTATACGATCCGATAAAATGGTTGTATTCTACCACATATCTAATGTTTGCCATTAGTTTTGTAGATCTGAATAAATATAATCCGAAATGGTATAAATATTTGGTTAATTTTTCGATTTTATCATTGGCTGTTTTAAGCATAACAAGCTTGTTTTCGTTTGTTTTCCATAACAAAATTATTACGGATTATGCCTACAATTTCTTTTTTCTTCCTGTTTTGTTTTTGTTGTCGATTTATGTTTTATACATTATATATAAAACGAGTTCTCCTGTAAAGTATTACTTATTGATAGGAGCTGGTTTTTACTTAGTGGTCACTACTTTTTCTCATTATTTAACTTATACGGGGACACCTTTTAGAGTTTTGTTTTATACGGCAACTATTTTTGAACTAATACTTTTTGCATTGGGATTGGGGCAAAAGCAAAAGCTAATTTTATTAGAAA
>JANTGO010000186.1 GCA_024763015.1 Flavobacteriaceae bacterium | reverse complement strand
CTGAGTTTATGATGACAAATTTTAGTAAAAAATTTAATATCATTAATAAAAAAACAATAACACCATTATATTTAAGAAAATCAGGATTACTTGTAAGACTTGGTAATCCTAAAAATATTCAATCATTTTCAGATATTTTAAAGCCAAACATTCGTGTTTTAGTAGTTACAGGAGCAGGATTAACAGGTGTTTGGGAAAGCATGGTTGGACAAACAAAGAGTATAGACAGTTTAAAGATGCTTAGAAAAAACATTGTTTTTTATGCCGAAAATAGTGGTGTTGCAAAGAAAGAATGGATAAATGACCAAAATATTGATGTTTGGATAACTTGGAATATTTGGCAAGTATCAAATTCTAATTTGGCTGATTTTATACCTGTAAAAGAAAAATTTACAATATACCGTGATTGTGGTATTTCGCTTACAACAAATGCTGAAAAGAATAAGATATCAATTGATTTTTTTAACTTTTTGAAAAGTAAAGAAGCCGAGCGCATTTTTAAAAAATGGGGATGGATAACGAAATAATATTTTTTGACGATAAATATACAAAACGCTTGCTAATATTATATAAACTGCATTTTGGCATTGTAGCTCGCTTTTGTTGTTTGTGCGTTCTTTGGGCAACGCAAAATCATTTCTTGATTTTGCAATTTGGCGAATAAAAATATTGTAAAATCAAAATGCTTTTGCTACTTTTACCGTATGGATTTTAGGTCTAACATATCCAAAACGACGGTTTATAAATACCGTTGAACAATCCCTACAAAATTAATCTAATCTAATTACCTCTATATCAACACTATATGTAATTTTATTTGTAATTTTGTCATCAATGATAACAAGTGATAAACTATTAAAAGAAAGCCCGAGAATCAAAACATAGAACTTAAAAGCAATTAATAACTACTTAAAAATAATGATAATATGGTGTTAAAGAACAGTAAATATAATTAGTAATACTATCTTTGAGTATTTATAATTTCAATAGTGATTGATATAACCATAAATTCAGTTAGCAAATAATATGAAAGCATCATTCTTATTTATGATAGTCTTAGTATTGGGAATAATATACTATTTCAGTTTTGACTATATATATATTTCGACAAAAAAAAGTATACTTAACCTACAGGTTGAGAATTCAAAAATACAAGCTGATATTGTATCAAACCTCTTGACCGAAAAGCTTAAAGACGGGGCTTCAGAAGAACAGGTGAGAAAGGAATTCCAAAATAGTATCGAAAATATGTCAATTGAAAATAGTTTTGTTTGCATGTTTGATTCTACTGGTAAAGAAATTTGTCATCCATTGCGAAAAAAAATTGGCGCAACTTTGACAGAAGACAATTCTGTTATTAAGTCATTGGCAAATAATAAAGTTGAGCAGAATTTCAAATATGCAGTTATGCAAATGAAATCAACAGGTGGAATTCGTCAGCTTAAAGATTATACAGAGATTGTTTATTTATCACCTGTTAAATATACAGGGTGGGTTGTTGCCTCTCATTCAAATATAAAAAAATTCCATAAAGAATTTAGACGCATGAAAGAAAGAGTGGTACTTATACTTATCTTAGTTTGGATTAGCAGCTCTCTCTTAATCTTTCTTTACTTGTTTCACACCAACTCAATCAACTTAAAAAAGATAAGTGAACTAAACCGAAATACCGGAAAACGATATTTTAAGGAGTTGAAAGCGATTAATGAGAATTTATTAAAATCCAAAAAAACCGAACCGGCTGAAACAAAAAGGTTATTGGCAGATAAAGGGACAAAATTAAAACCAGTCCTTATCGAAAACATTGCCTTTATATATACACAAGATAAAATCAACTACATCATGGAGCACGATCATACTACCTCTTCCATCAATACTTCGCTGGATGATTTATATGAACTGTTTGACAAACGGGTTTTCTACAGAGCATCAAGGCAGGTAATCCTCTCGATAAAAGGTATTGATAAAATAGAAAAGTATGGCAGTACACAGTTAAAAGTAAAAACCATCCTTCCATGTCCTATAGAAATTGTAATTAGCAAGGCTAAACTTACCGAGTTTAAAAAGTGGGTAGGCAAAAAATAGTTTACTGTAACGACTGTAGTTTGGTAAAAAGGTAATCGTTGCTCTTTGCCAGATTATGACAATTTACACAACTGACCGTTCCTTTATCCCAACTTTTGTATTTGCCTTTCGCTTTCACAAATCTAGCATATCCCCAATTCCCCTGGTTCTTATTAAAATTTTCGCTATCCTTAATCATATACTCTACCCTTTGAACCTCATTGGCTTCGAGGGCAACACCAAAGTTTGGCATTTTTTTAACATCCCAACCTATTTTAACAATTTTGCTACCATTTGGAAACTTACCCCCCGTAATATATGCTTTATAAGCCGGTTTATTGGCAAGTATATACCTTAGTTCGTTCTTGTCGTTTCTAAAATGGGTGGCTACAATTTTGTAGCTTTTATAGTCTTCGATTTCTTTAAATGACAACCCATTGTCGGGCATTATTAAATCAGGTACTTCCGATTTTACGCTTAATTCTGATTTGGAGTTGCATGATGTACATGCCAATGCCAATGTAAAAAGTATAATAACTACTATTTTCATTTAAAATGTTCTTAAAAGGTTAAAACCAAAATGAATATCTCTTTTAAAAAAGTTTTTAAAAGCTTATGACTGAAAGAATTCAGTCATAAGCTCTTGGTAATTTATTACGGTGCCGTTGTTGTTTCGGTATTGGCAACAGGCCATACGCCGGGGGCAGGAAAACTTATTCCTTTATTATCGCCACGTTCGGCATCCTGACCAAAATAATATAAAGGCCAACCTTTGTAAGTCAACTGCGTTTTTCCATAAACATCAATAGTTCCAAAATCAGCAGCATTTAAAA
>JANTGO010000185.1 GCA_024763015.1 Flavobacteriaceae bacterium | reverse complement strand
CAGTATAAATAGCCGGATTGACATTGGCAGGCAATTTACTCTTAGCAATGGAAAGTGCATTGGCTACATCAACAGCAGCTGCATTTAATCCTTTGTCGTAATCAAACTCTGCTTTAACTATTGAAAAGTTTGCGACATTAATCGAGCTAATATCGGTTACCAAACCCAATCTTGAAATCTCTTGTTCGATAGGCTTAGATACCGTATTGGCTGCTACTTGTGCCGTAGCACCGGGCACATTGGTCAATACAATTACCTGAGGCGGATTGGCATCTGGAAATAAATTTTTAGGTAGGGTTATTAAGGCAATAATACCAATAATAAAGAAGCCTACAATCAGCGAATAAAGCTGATAAGGACGTTTATAGAAATATTCAAACATAATACGTTATTTTTTTATTTTTAATGTAGCACCTCCTAATAATTTTAACAAAATATCTTGCTTGGCAACCACTAATTCTTTTCCCTCTAAAGCAGCATCTGTAACCATAATACCCTCTTGTCCACTTTGAAAATTATGAATTTCTTGAGCTGTGGCGCTGTCATTATTTACAACAAGCACATAAGATTTTCCATTCCTGTTTAAAACAGCATCATAAGGAAGCAAAAAGCCTTTATCATTTGATACTTCTACATCTACTTCTACCCGATCTCCTGAGGTTAATGATTTATCATCAGTAAAGACTTTGTACTCGGCTAATCCGTGAAAAGTACTATTTAAGGCAGTGGCATCATATCGCTTATTGTTTAAATAGACCCCACTTACAGGTAGATTAGTTGGTACGCGAACCAACAAATAAAAACCATTAGCAGCCTTAATATTGGCAATAGGGTGACCTGGCATTGCCATCGAACCTTTATTAGCCATTGTTTTAGAAATTACCCCACTAACAGGCGCCACTATATTGGTATAACTAAAAGTACTGTTTACCGTATTCAATTTGGCTCTTAACGCATCTTTTTTAGCGGCTAATTCTGCCATTTTACTTTCTTCTTTTTGCGATTGTTCTATAGAAGCACCTCCAACAGCAAGTAATTCCAAAGTTCGTTTGTGTGAGGCTTTAACATTAGTTAATGCCGTATTTATAGCTTCTATTTGAGCCCGAATACTACTTTTATTTCCAACTACAGCCGTATTATCGAGCCTAACAATAACATCGCCTTTGTGTACTTTGCTACCACTGGGCTTGATATATTCGATTCGTGCAGGAATTTTTGATGCAATATTTACATCTTTATCATTTTGTGCCACAGCAAGATATGGCAAAGTAAGTGGTTTTTTTGAAGCTGTTGCTTTCAATATATTAACCACAACCGGATAAATTTTTGCGGTTGGTGCTGATAAATCATTTTTTTTAGCACTTTTGACTAAAAAAATACCCATAATAACAAGAGCTATTGTTATTAGTGTTCCAATAATTGTTTTTTTATTCATTTTTCTATTATTTTACAAGGTTATCAATAGGCGTTCCATATATTACTGCCAATTGCATTAAGCTTTGCCATTTTTCAGCTTGCGATTGGAAAAGTTTTGATTTTTCTAAGACCAAATCGTCCTCATATTTTAGGTAATCTTCAATGGTCATTCGTGTTGATTTGTAGGCAACTTTGGCAACTTTTAGCAAATCTTCTTTATCTTTTATACTTTGTTTATAAAGATTTATTTTATTACTTATCAATTCTAGGTTTGACTCTAGTTGCTGTGCTTTAGCTGTTAATTCTAATGTTTTTTCATTTAATTCGTTTTCCAGTTTTTTTACCGTTAATTTACTTCTCTTAATGGCTATATATTGACTTCTGTTAAAAAGAGGAATTTTTAACACCAAACCAATACCCCCAAAATGTTCATGAACATCAAGATTATTATTATATGCTTTTGCAGCACTATAATTCAGCTGCCCATGTAAAAACAAAGCCGGCAATAACTTTTCTTTCTCTGAACGAACAGAGAGTTTTTCTCCTTCAATTTTTTTACGCAAAGGAAACAAAACTTTTAAATCTCCCTTTTTATAAAGACCTAATTGTTGCATGGGTAATGATTGTTTTAACTTGACCCCTGTCAAGGCTTCAATAGCCCCATATCCTTCCAATTGTTTTTGCTTGAGTTTGTTTTGCATAATATTTATCATATTAATGCCATTATCAATTTTCAACAAGGCTACTTTAGGCGCTCTTTGATTTTTCACTTTTAAACTAATAATTTCTCTAGTTTTTAGTAAAGATTTTCTTTTTTGCTCTAAAGCCTTACGCAAGGCTTCGCTGTATTGAAGATTGGCATTAATACTGACCAGCATCGCCTTGTTTTTTTGAAGATCGACAAACATTTTTTCTTTAGCTGCCACTTTCATTTTTTTTGCCTTTGCAGCTAATGTATAGATTGCTTTCATAAAAATAGGCATAGAAACAGAAGCACCTCCTCGTAGTATTTGATCACTAAAGGGTTGGGGAATCTCTTGATGTTTAACCATCCCTAATAAATTATTAGGCGCGACAGGCAACAAGGCGTACGGCGACGTATAATAGTCATACGAGCCAAATAAACCAATTTTTGGAAAAAGCTGACTAGTTGCCATCTTATGCCCCAAATTCGCTCTTTCTACATCTAATTGATCATTTTTTGTAGTCGGACTCTCTTCAAGCTTTGTAAAAAGATCTTGAATATTAATTGTTCTCTCTTGCGCAAATAGCAGCATCGGAAAAAACAAGAATAACAGTAAATTTTTTAACTTCATCTTATTTCTATTTAGTAAATATTAATATGTAAGTGAGTATTTACTTGCAAAGATATATAGTTTTTATTTATTGGCAAAATTTTTTTAAAGAATTTTAAAATTTTATACTTTTCTTGGGATTTTTTTCTACAATTAAAATTTTTATCTCCATTTTTGATAAATATCGAATTACAAAAGATTAC
>JANTGO010000184.1 GCA_024763015.1 Flavobacteriaceae bacterium | reverse complement strand
AAAACTTCTTTTGATTGGGGTACTTTTTCGTACAAAACAACGCCGTTTTTATCGGTAATACGGCTGATGACATACGGTTCTATATAAATTCCCTTGTTAGAGAAGCTGTTTATAGCGCCAAGCATTTCATATAAAGTGATTTCAGGTGTTCCCAGCGCAATGGAGGGGACAGGCGGAATATCACTTTTGATACCCAAATCTTTAGCCAAGTTGACCACGGGTTGCGGGCCTACCATATCGATGAGTTGTGCAGTGATTACATTAACCGAATTTGCCAATGCTTGTTTTAGTGTTAATTCCCCACCATAAGTTCCTGAATTTCTCGGTGTCCAGGGTTTTGTTAATCCCCAACGTCCTTTTTCAATCGTATAAGGCATATTTGGAAATTTGTCGCAGGGCGAAAGGTGTTTTTGATTGATAGCGGTTGCATACACAAAAGGTTTGAAAGTAGAACCGACTTGTCGGGCGCCTTGTTTTACATGGTCGTATTTAAAATGTTTAAAATTAACACCGCCCACCCAAGCTTTGATGTGTCCGGTATTGGGTTCCATAGACATCAATCCGGCGTGGAAAAAACGTTTGTAATATCTGATAGAATCCAAAGGAGTCATCAATGTATCGATATCACCCTTCCAAGAAAAGATGCGCATTTTTATTTTTTTCTTAAAACTTTTGATGATTTCTTTTTCGCTTAATCCCGCTTTTTTTAATACTCGCCAGCGTTCGGATCGACGCATGGCATTTTTCATGATTTTGGCAATTTCTTTTTGCGTTGCCTTTGGACCTAATTTTGGAAAATAAAAAGGGGCATTTTTATATTTTTTTGCTTGTTTATCAAAGGCCGTTTGAAGATTTTTAATATGGGCTTTAA
This sequence comes from Flavobacteriaceae bacterium, assembly GCA_024763015.1. Lineage (GTDB taxonomy): Bacteria > Bacteroidota > Bacteroidia > Flavobacteriales > Flavobacteriaceae > WGBX01. The sequence goes on along the minus strand of JANTGO010000184.1, from coordinate 2,049 downwards.
CGGCTTTTTCGGCATTGGCTTGTAAGCGAGAGTCGATGGTGGTGTAAATTTTCAGCCCATCGGTGTAAATATTGTAGTGCGTGCCATCTTCTTTTGGGTTGTTTTTTGCCCAATTTCCTACAAATTTGCGCATATATTCTCGCAAATAGGTTGCCATTCCTTCGTCGTGGCGTTCGGGTCTGAATTCTAATACTAAAGGAAGTTTTTGTAGCGAGTCTTTTTGTTTTTTGCTAATTATATTATTTCTTTCCATTTGTTTAAAAACAACATTTCGTCGTTGGGTGGTGCGCTCCTTACGACTGATGGGCCTGTATAAAGCCGGATTTTTTAACATTCCGACCAGTACGGCTGCTTCTTCAACTTTTAGGTCTTTGGGTTCTTTATTAAAATAAATGCGCGAAGCAGATTTGATGCCAACCCCTTGGTTCAGCCAATCAAATTGGTTGAGGTACATGGCAATTATTTCGTCTTTGGTGTATTGTTTTTCCAATCTGACAGCGATGATTTGTTCGCGTATTTTTTGTCCTATTTTCTGAAAAATATTGGCGTTTTCTCTCCTGTTAAAAAGCAGTTTTGACAATTGTTGCGTAATGGTACTGGCACCGCCTTTGCGCCCCATATAAGCAATGGCCCTGGTTAATCCTCTAAAGTCGATACCGGAGTGGTCGTAATATCTCTCGTCCTCAGTTGCAACCAAAGCTTTGGGTAGATAAGGGGATAATTCATCATATCTAATGGGCGTTCGGTTTTCTTTGATGTAAAACTTTCCAATAACTTTTTGATCATCGGAAAAAATTTGCGTCGAAAGGTTTGATTCGGGATTTTCAAGTCTTTCAAACGATGGCATTTCGCCCAAAACACCTTTTGATGCCAGGAAAAAAATCAGGCCAATAAACAAAAGTCCTGAAAAATATAAGCCCCAGAATATTTTGATATATTTTTTGTAATTGTTTGTCTCTTTGGTTGCCATAAGTGCGTAAATTTTATTGTTTGTTTTTCTCAATAATGATACCAATGCTGTTGATTCCTTTTAGGATGCTGTCGCCCAAGATTTCACCTGATTTTCTATCGGCTTGTTGTACTGAAATTGTTGTTGTCAAAGTGTCTTTAAAGCGGAAATTTTTTTTAAAAAGCAGTTTGCTTTCTTTTAAGTCCCAGATGCCGCTGCCCAACCATTTCCCTTCGGCATCCGCCATTTCGTATTCCAAAGTGTCTATCTTTTGGCTTTTGCTATCCGAAATTTTTGCAATTAGAAACAGATTGCTATAAGGGTAATTGTTATCGTTTCTAACCAGAAAATACAAATTGTAGTTTTGGGTGGCTTGGGGTTTGAATTTGGCTTGTACAATACTGTCTCTGTGCCAGCCCGGCGTAGCAATATCTTTGGTTTGTTGCATAACGGCTTTCGGTGTGCAACTTATTGATAAAAAGCTGATTATAATGATTGTAAAAAAACTATTTTTCATTATTGTTTCTTGGTTTTCTTCTTCTGTTTCTATTATTTCTACGTTTGTTGCTTGGTTTATTTTGTGATGATTGATTGTTTGCATCGCTTTTTATGCTAGCATTTTCTTTTGATTTAACTTGAGGTTTTGTCGTTTTATCCTGTTTGTTTTGACCTTGCTTGTTCTGGTTTTGTTTATTTTGATTCTGTTTATTTTGATTTGGTTTTCTACGACGTTTTTTTCGTTTTTTTCGTTTGGTTTCATCAAATCTGTTGATGTTATCTTGTCCCACTACTTTTTCAAAATTCTTAACAGGTACAATTTCTTTCATGCTCAATTCGGTGGCATATTCTTCAAGACTTTGCGGATTTTCATCATTTTGGTTCATCTTGATAATTTCGTTGACTTGTTCCAAACTCAAGCGGTGCCAAGTATTGCCGTTTTCTTTGTAATCGACATAAGCATACCAAAGATATCCTTTAAAGATATCGGATTTTATCCACTTGGCTTTTCCTTTTTTGGTAATCAGTTGTAAGTTGCTTTTTGGGAAATCAGCGAGTGCATCTACATATGAATCGAGTTCAAAATTGAGACAACATTTTAG
>JANTGO010000183.1 GCA_024763015.1 Flavobacteriaceae bacterium | reverse complement strand
CCAAAATTTATCAGAAATTATGCGTGGCTTGCCATGGTATTAACGGCAAAGGTGATCCGGTAGCTATAAAAGCAATGCATCCGCGTCCTGCTGATTTTACAGATGCCGCTTTTCAAAACCAAAGCGATGGCACTATCTATTGGAAAATAACCAAGGGCAGAGGTGTTATGGCTGCCTACGAATCTATGCTCTCCGAAACGCAAAGATGGGAAGTGGTAAACTATCTAAGGACTTTCAATCCATCAAAACAAGAGAACAAAAAATATATTTCTATAAAAAATGATGTAGCAAACAAAGATCAAGAAATAATCTCTCAAAAGACAACTAAAGAAAAAAAATCCGATTCAAAAAGTTTTAATCCGTTTCCATATACCAGATTAATCAATGCCCAAACCACGCATATTATGCAGAATAAAGGTTTTGGTTTGACCATACAACATCGTTTTGCTGCCACAAAATTCAATGAGGAATTTATCGAAAACTTTATGGGATTAGACCTTGCCGCTAATATGCGGTTTGGTTTTGAAATTCCCGTCACTCAAAAAATGTATATAGAAATAGGCCGTACGCGCTACGGAAAATTTTATGATTTTGGGGCAAAATACTCAATTTACCAACAAACAGACAAAATGCCTATTGCCATAGCGTTTTACGAAAATATTGCCATCACTACCGAAAAACCAAGGGCATTTGCCGAAGGCACTACTTTTGAAGATGGCAGTGCTTTTGTTTATTCGTTTAAACATAGATTGATGTATGATACACAAATCATTATGGCGCATCAGTTTTCTAATAAGTTTTCCGCACAGCTTACTGCCGAATTAATTTGGCGCAATTTAACGCCTTACAGCACCAAGCCCAAAGAAAAATCTTATGTGTTGGCAATGCCTATCAGCCTACGTTATAAAATAGGCTTGTTATCTGCCATAGATTTAGAAATCATGCCAAATACGGAGCCTAAAAATATGCCTATTTCCTTAGCCTATGAAGTAGCCAGCAGTGGCAATCATGTTTTTCAAATAACCGTTACCAATTCTGATAGAATTTTACCACAAAACTTGTTTACACAGCCAACGATACATTATCCAAAAGATGGGTTTATGTTAGGGTTTAACTTAATCCGTTACTTTTAATCTTAAAACAAAAAAAATGAATAAAGCAATAATATTTTTATTTTTCGGACTACTTGTTTTTCAGTCTTGTTCAAAAGATGTAGGACCCATAGAACCCGAAAACAATCCGACTCAAAATGTAAAGTTTGCCACAGACGTACAACCTATTTTTAACAACCAATGCGTAAGTTGCCATGGTAATTCCGGTAATTTAAACTTAGAAAGCGGTAATTCTTATAACAATTTGGTAGGTGTAAATGCATCGGGCTATTCCGGCAAAAGGGTGGTCGCCGGTGATGCCGAACACTCTATATTGTACAAAAAAATTGATGGCTCGGGACAATATGGCTCTAATATGCCCTTGGGCAGCAATCTGTCAGCTGCACAAATCAATACTATTAAGCAATGGATTGATGAAGGCGCTCTTAATAATTAAGCATACTTTAAAACCATTGCAAGGCAAAAAACATCAAAAAAATCGCAAAAAATCAATTCATACATTTGATTATCAGGTAAATAAAATGTATATTTGTATATAAAAATACAAAAACAACCTACATTAGCAGATAGTATTTGCGATTTACGCAAAAGAAAGATAAAAAAGACATTTTTTAGTCAAATAAATACAATTATAGATTGGAATAGCATATCAAAAATAATAGATAAGGATTATTCAAAAGGAAAAAGTGCAGTTGGTAAACCCTCTTATGATGGTTTGTTGCTTTTTAAAATGTGTTTATTGCAAAGCTGGTACGGTTTGAGTGATTATGAAGTAGAAGATAGAGTAAATGATAGTCTTTCATTTAGCTATTTTTGTGGAATGACAATCGAACAAATTGTACCAGACCACAGCACATTAAGCAGGTTTAGAACAGCATTAACCAAAACAAAGACATTTGATAAGCTATTTGCCTCAATAAATAAACAATTAGAGCAGCATAATATTATTGTTAAAAAAGGGCTTATTATTGATGCAAGTGTTGTTGATACATCACTCCGTCTAAAAGGCAAAACCACATATAAAGTCACAGAAGATAGATCAGAAGAAACTGTTGAGGCAAAAAAAGATTATGCAGATAGTGTTGATAAAGATGGAACTTGGTTGAAAAAACGAGGTAAATATCATTTTGGATTTAAGAAGCATCACTTAACTGATGATGAGGGGATTGTGATTGGTGTTCTTACCACAACAGCAAGTAAGAATGAAATATCAAATCTAGAAGATGTATTAGAAACTGCAACAGTAGAATTACCAAAAGGAATTCCTTTAAAGGCTGATAAAGGCTACCAATCAAAGAAAAATGGAGAAATCTTAAAAAAGAGAAATTTAAAAAATCATATTCTTAAAAAAGCTATAAAAAACAAACCATTAACAAAATGGGAAAAGCGATTTAATAAATTAGTTGGCAAAACAAGATTTAAAGTAGAACGAACATTTGGTGGAATAAAATTATGGTTCAAAGGTGGAATTGCAAGATATAGAGGAATAGAAAAGATGCATACTCAAAATCTAATGGAAGCAATGTGTTATAATTTATATCGAAGTCCTGGGATAATTGCGTCTAATTCTCAAAAATAGAGAATAATAGGCATAAAAACAGAGATATACACCCAAAAAAAATGGAATTTGACTCAAAAATTGAATAAAAAGCAAAAAAAATTACTCGAAAATTAATAGGTTTATAAATTAGTTGTTTTGCAACGGTCTTTATCCCAGTGATCCGGTTTATAAAGATCAAGGTGGACAAGTACGCTTTGACGATATTACTACCTGGAACAGCGGTGGGCACGTTCCGGATTTTGGTGCCGATAGAACAAT
>JANTGO010000182.1 GCA_024763015.1 Flavobacteriaceae bacterium | reverse complement strand
AAATTACACTATAATCATAAGGTGCTTTTATACTTTCCCCTACCTTTTTATCATCTAAATAAAATTCAACTTTTTTAATATCACTCTTTGTATCATAAGAAAATGTTTTTACTACCAGCAAACTTCCTGCTTCAAAACTTGCTTGATCTTTTGGAAAAACAATTTCTGTATGAGGAGGCTCTTTATCACCCGAAATTCTTACTTGAATTGTTGAAGTTTCGGTATTATAAACCCGATCATAAACTTTTACTTTAATCTCATGTTCACTTCCCATCTCCAAGGCAGAACTAACTTGTAAATTTCCTCTCCAAGGGTATTTATAAACAGTTTCATACAAACTACCATCCCAATAAAACTCAACTTTTTGTATACCAATTTCTGAAGAAATTTTTGTAACCACTCCAATTTTTGGTGGACTCACTGCACCAAAAGCTACTGGTGAAAGAATTTCCAACTTTGGTTTTTCCAAAGCCGAATTTGCTGTATGTACATCATCATATTCTGTTGGAATTACTGCTAAAATATCCTTTACTCCTAATTTTTGTAAATAATCTTTCGCACTTTTTTTAACCCATTCTTGCACTGGTTTTTCCCAGTTTATGTCGTAAGGTCTCAATGCATGAAAATTCATAACAGCTCTTTTTTCAATCGCACCTTTAGGCGTAAATTCCGTTGGTAATTTTCCTGAAACTTTATCAATTTCCACAACTTTTAGTGTTGTATCATATTTTTTGGGCATATTAATCTCCGCAAAAATATCTGAAACAATCAGTTCATCAGGCGTCCATTTTGTAGGCAAAAGTCCCGATAATTTTGCAATTTTAACCCATTTTATTCCTTTTGGTCTTTCAAATTTTTCTTCTGCAATTCCATCCAGTGCTTCTTCCATATAATTTTTCCAAATCGGACCAGCACACATCAAACCACTCGCATTCCATTTCAAAACACTCCCATCATTATTGCCCACCCAGACAGCCGTCGCAATTTGAGGTGTAAATCCAATTGTCCAAGCATCAAAAGGTAATGTTTGTTCATTCTCTTTTTTGTTCGAAGTGCCTGTTTTTGCTGCATTTACTCTTCCATTCAGTTGTAAATATTTATTCCAACCATACCCCCGACTTTTGGCATCACTCAAAACATTTGTCATCAAATACGCCACTTGTGCATCTAAAACATTCTCACCCTTAGGTTGAGACCAAGCTTCCAAAATATTTCCTTCTGCATCTTCTACCCTCAAAAAAGGTGAGAATGGAATTTTTTTTCCATTATTTGCAAACACACTATAGGCTTGCAACATTTCTATAGGCTTAGCTTCTCCTACTCCTAATGGCAAAGCTCCTCCATACCAATCTGCCTCACGATCAAAATCAACCCCCATTGCTTTCGCTAAATCATATACACTCTCAATCCCTGCCAACATTCCTAGTTTAACCGCAGGAATATTTAAAGAATTTCCAATTGCATATCGTACTGTTACAGGTCCACGATATTTTCCATCATAATTTTTAGGTTGATAAGTTTTTCCAAAATTTGTTTCCAAATCAAACACAACTGTTGCAGGTGAATAACCTTTCAAAAAAGCCGCCGCATAAGAAATAGGCTTAAAAGATGAACCGGGCAATCTTTTGCTTAATGTTACATTAACATTCCCATCATTCGCATCATCCCAATAATCACGCGAGCCTACCATTGCCAAAATCTGACCAGTCTTTGGCTCAATACTAACCAAAGCCGCATTGTTTGCATTGTATTTAGACTCATTCCATTCTGCCTGTTTTTTTAATTCTTTTTCTGCAATTTCCTGTAAACGTGGATTTAAAGTTGTATAAACACGTAAACCTCCTCGCTCTATCACTTCTTTCCCATATTTTTTTTCTAACTCCTCTTTTACGTACATTACAAAATGAGGAGCCTTAATATTTGTTTTTGCTGAACGAAATTCAATTGTTTGTAAGTTTTCCCAAGCTTTCTGTTTTTCCTCATCTGAAATATAACCAAGCTCCAACATCCTTAATAAAACAAAATCAGCTCTCCCTCGCAAATAAATACTATTTTCACTATTTAATGTAATCATTTTTCCTAACAAACCCCTTTTAACTGCATTTGGATATCTTGCCAATAAATCAGCCTCATTTTCAAAATGCATCTTTTTTAGTTTATCTGTATCTAAAACCAAATTTAATTCTGAAAAACGATGTTGTCCATAGGGAGAATAATAGCTTGGTGCTTGTGGTAAAGCTGCCAAAACTACACTTTCTGCCAAAGATAAATCTTGTGCCTTTTTTGCAAAATAAGTTTGTGATGCAGACTCAACACCATACGCATTTGAACCATACGGAATCGAATTAATATACATTTCTAAAATCTTCTCTTTCGAAAAACTATTCTCCAATTGTACTGCCAAAATTAACTCTTTTAATTTACGAATATAAGTTTTTTCCCGTGTTAAAAAAGTGTTTTTAATAAATTGTTGTGTAATCGTTGATCCTCCCGAACGCACTCCTGAATTAGTAAAATTAGTCCAAGCTGCCCGCATAATACCTTTTAAATCAAAACCTTTATGCTCAAAAAACTGATTATCCTCAATCGCCAATGTTGCTTGCACTAAATTTTCAGAAACCTCTTGCAAAGCAATTACTTTACGATTTTCTTCTCCATGCACAGAATACAATTCATTCCCTTGACGATCTAAAATCAAAGTAGATTGTGCAAAATTTAATTTCGTAAAATCATTTACATTAGGTAAATCTCTAATCAAAAAAACTAAAAACAAAAACACCACAAGGCTTGCTATAAAAACAAAAACACCTAAACCCAATATAATCCAAAACCAAAGTGGTTTCTTTGTTTTACCTTGATTTAAATGCTTTTCACGAGCAATTTTAGAAATAATTGAATTGATTTTAAATCTTTGCATAACAAAATACTTACTTCAAAA
>JANTGO010000181.1 GCA_024763015.1 Flavobacteriaceae bacterium | reverse complement strand
AAATTTGTAGGAAAGGAATTTGATACCGGTATCGCTTCCGATTTGGGATTGTCAGGCGAAAAAGTCAGAATAATGACACAATTCACCATAGGTAAAGACGGAAAAATAACAGAAATAAAAACCCGCTCAAGACACAAAGAACTTGCCCGAGAAGCAAAAAGAGTGATTGCAAAACTACCAAAAATGAAACCCGGAAAACAACGTAGAATACCCGTCAAAGTACGATATACCTTGCCTATTGTGTTTAATGTTATGGATGAAGAGTAAAGAGAGGGGAATTTATCATATTCTCTACTTCAATTAAAAAAATGACTATCTGCAAATAACTCTTACGTATAACCCAACTAATTACTAATCAATATCTTACCCATTAATAACTATATCGGCGTGACTTATCACGCCGATATTTTTATGTTAATACTTAAAAAATACTTTGGAAACTATTTGCGTATCAAAAGTTTTCATAGTATCTTTGCACCATAACTAAAACTAAAAACACGCGACTATTAAACAAATAGTTATATAAATCATTGATTATGAAACCACCATGTATAATGCTCTTTACACACAAAGATTTGATTATGGTGGTTCCATGTGTTACCCCAAAAAAAATAAAATTATAAACACATGAAAGATAAAATAATTCAAAAATCAGAAGAATTGCATTTTAAATATGGCATTAAAAATGTAACCATGGACCAAATTGCCACCGAATTGGGTATCTCAAAAAAAACCATTTACCAATATTTTACCGGTAAAGACGAATTGGTAGCCAAAACCGTTGACCATATTTTTGAGCGTATTCAATCGGAAATAGATAAAATTTGTTTGATGAAACTCAATCCCTATCAAGAATTGTTTTCGGTAAAAGAACTTATCAAAAAATCTTTGTCGCGCTCCGAGACTTCGCCACATTACCAATTAAAAAAATATTATCCGGAAATAGCCAAAAGTCTAGAAAACAAAAAATTTGAAACGGTTATGGAGTGCCTCGAACACAATATCGACAAAGGTATCAAACACGGCTATTACAAAGAAAATCTAGACAAAGAGTTTATCAAGCGAATGTATTTTAGCAACACCTTGGCACTCGGAAATCCTGAATTGTTTCCACCGGAATTGTTTCCCAAACAAAAACTAATGGATATGTTCCTCACTATGTTTTTAGAAGGAATTTCAACAAAAAAAGGTCGAAAAAAACTTAAAGAACTTTTATAATATCTAAAAAAATGAAATATATATTCAATACATTCATCATATCAATGCTGTTTTTGGCGCAGCTACAAGCACAAGACAAATCCGATTTTACATTAGACCAAGCCATAACTTACGGTTTGAAAAATAATGCAAACATCAAAAAAGCACAAAACAATGTGCTGATTGCTAAGAAAAAAGTTTGGGAAACCACCTCGATGGGTTTTCCGCAAATAGATGGTACGGCATCCTATCAAAAATTTCTAAAACAGCCCGTAAACCTTATGCCGGCACGAATTTTCAACCCGCAAGCACCGGCCGACACTTATATTCCCATCAAATTTGGAACAGAACAAAATATGAAGTGGAACACCACCCTAAAACAATTGATTTTTAGCGGTTCTTACTTGGTCGGGCTGCAATCGTCCAAAACTTTTAAAAAGATTTCTGAAAATGCCGAAGTTAAAACACGTCAAAAAATCAAAGAAGTCATTGTAAATGCTTATGGCAATGCGCTCCTAAGTGATGAAAGCATCAAAATAATGCAAGACAACATCAAAACGGTTGAAAAAAACCACTTCGAAGTGCAACAGATGTACAAAAACGGACTGGTCGAAGAAACAGATGTCGAACAAGTAGAAATTACTTTATCCAATCTAAAAAATCAATTGGATTATCTAAAACGAATGAAAAAAGTCGCTTACGAAATGCTAAATTTTACTTTGGGAAGAGACACGCAAGCACCACTTAAACTCACCGATGATATTGAAAGCTTGAAAAATAAAGGTATGCAATTAGATTTATTAAAATCGACTTTTAAACCGGAACAAAATATCGATTATCGCATCAGTCAAAACCAAGCAAAAGCCAAAAAGTTACAGTTTAAATATGAGAAAACCAAAGCTTTACCAACGATTGCTGCCTTTGTAAATTATGGCAAAAATGCCTATAACAACGATTTTAAATTTTTTGATAGCAGCCAATCTTGGTTCGAACAATCGCTGTTTGGCATCAATATTAACATTCCTATTTTTAGCAGTTTGGGACGATCTGCTAAGGTGCATCAAGCCAAACTCAATTACAAAAATGCACAAATAGATCTGGCCGAAAAAGAAAAAGAACTGCGATTGCAATTCAACAAAACCCAAAACGAATACGAACACAGCTTTAAAAACTATGAAATTGCCAAACAAAATTACAAACTGGCAGAAAAAATAGAAAAAAAAGAAGGCGTCAAATTCAAAGAAGGGGTTGGCAACAGTTTTCAGCTCAACCAAGCCCGAATGCAGTTGTACCAAAGCCAACAACAATATTTGCAATCTATCATAAACATTATCAATAAAAAAGTAGCGCTCGAAAACATCATAGGAAGCGCAATAGAATAGCATTTATTATCATAACCAAATTTGAAAAATACACTGTTAAAACACTAATTATTAAGCAATAAAAAAATAATTAAAAATGAAAAATATACTAAAATTAGCCATCTTATTACTGATTTTCACTGCTTGTAAGGACAACAAACCTGCTGACAATATCGATCTTAAAAGTCAAAAAGCAATCGTTGAAAAACAAATCGACAGTTTGAGCAAAGTCCTCATCAAGATTGACAAAGAACTGGGCAAAACCCAAGAGGAAGAAATACCCGCTATCAAAGCCGAAAAACCCAGCAAAAAATACTTTACGCATTACATCGACCTGCAAGGAAGTATCGATACCGATGGCAACGTAATGGCAATACCGGAAG
>JANTGO010000180.1 GCA_024763015.1 Flavobacteriaceae bacterium | reverse complement strand
CACATTGTGGTCGAAACCGAAACCGATGCTTTGCTGCTTGAAAATGTGCTTATCAAAAAACTACAACCCAAATACAATGTGTTGCTCAAAGATGACAAAACTTATCCTTGGATTTGCATCAAAAAAGAACATTTTCCCCGCGTTTTTCTCACAAGACAAACCATAAAAGACGGCTCGGAATATTATGGACCTTATCCGTCGGTAAAAACAGCACGCACTTTGTTAGAACTCATACACCAACTATATCCCATTAGAAGTTGCAAACTGAATTTGTCGCCAAAAAATATTGCCCAACAAAAATATGAAGTCTGCCTCGATTATCATATCGGCATTTGCAAAGCACCTTGTGTGGGTTATCAGTCCGAAGAAGACTACAATGAAAGCATCAAACAAATACGAAATATCATCAAAGGATATTTTAAAGTTGCCAAGCAATTTTTTACGGAACAAATGCAAAGCTATGCCAACGAACTCGCCTTTGAAAAAGCACAACAAGTCAAGGAAAAATTGACTTCCCTAGACAATTACCAATCGCGATCTACCGTTGTAAATCCGAGTATTAACAATGTTGAAGTCTATAATATTGTATCGGATGCTACTACTGCATTTATTAACTTTCTGCAAGTAGGACACGGCGCTATTATCCGCTCTCATACAATGGAAATCAAGAAAAAATTGGAGGAGACCGATGAAGAATTGCTGGCGCTGGCAATTGTTGAAATCAGACAACGATTTGATTTGCACACGCACGAAATCCTCCTACCCTTTCCTATTGATATTCTTAAAGAATTAAAACAAGTAATTCCACAAAAAGGCGACAAAAAACGCTTAATGGAACTCTCGCGACGCAATGCCGTATATTACAGATTGGAAAAACTCAAGCAATTGCAATTAACCGACCCCGACAAACACGTCAATCGCTTGATGAAGCAAATGAAAGAAGACTTGCGCTTGTCTGTCGAGCCGCGTCATATAGAGTGTTTTGACAATTCAAACATTCAAGGAACCAATCCGGTAGCCGCTTGTGTGGTCTTTAAAAACGGCAAACCGGCTAAAAAAGAATACCGGCACTTCAATATAAAAACCGTAGAAGGTCCCAACGATTTTGCCTCAATGGAGGAAATTATAGAACGGCGATATAAACGCCTGATCGAAGAAAACCAAGCACTGCCACAACTCATCATTGTAGATGGTGGTAAGGGACAGTTATCCTCAGCCGTCAAAAGTTTAAAAAAACTTGATTTGTACGGAAAAGTTGCCATTATCGGTATTGCCAAAAGACTCGAAGAAATTTATTATCCAAACGACTCCGTGCCACTCTACCTCGACAAAAAATCCGAAACGCTTCGCGTTATACAAAAAGCACGCGACGAAGCCCATCGTTTTGGCATCACTTTTCACCGTAAAAAACGTATGAACAGCACGCTACAAACCGAATTGTCGGAAATTTCGGGAGTAGGCAACAAAACAGTTCTAGCATTGCTTACACATTTTCGATCGGTCAAAAAAATAAAAGAAGCTACTTTGGAAGAACTCACGAATGTCATTGGTAATAATCGGGCTGAATTAGTGTATAAGTGGTTTAATAATCAAAAAAAATAATGTAACTTTGTAAACCTTCTAAAAACACAAAATATGTTAAGCAAAAAAATCGAAAAAGCCATTAATAAACAAATCAATGCGGAATTTGAATCTGCCTACTTATATCTTTCCATGGCAACCTATTTAAACAATGAAAATTTGCCCGGCTTCAGCCACTGGATGAAAACCCAATACGAAGAAGAAATGTTCCATGCCATCAAAATGTATGATTATGTACTCGAACGCGGTAGTAGTGTCAGCTTGGATTCGATTAAAAAGCCAAAACACCAATGGAAAAATATCATCGATGTTTTTGAAGATACTTTAAAACACGAACAAGGCGTTACCAAAATGATTAACGATTTGACCTCATTGGCAATCGACGAGCGAGACCATGCTACGGTAAACTTTATGCAATGGTTTGTAGATGAGCAAGTTGAAGAAGAAGCAAGCGTTTCCGAACTACTCGCACAACTACAATTAGTAGAAGGCAAAGGAAGCGGACTATTTATGTTGGACAAAGAAGCCGCGCAACGCACATTTACACCACCTGTAAACTAAATAATTGATAAAAAACAAAACACATGATAAGCGCACAAGCCCTAAAAATTTTTAACCAAAGCATCAACACTTACCACCTAACGGATGATGTAAACAAGCAAATAGAAAACCCTTACAAACCCGGCTCTTTTGAACACTTATTGTATGCCAAAAACTGGATTGACACCGTACAATGGCATCTCGAAGATATCATTCGCGACCCGAACATCACCCCTGAAGAAGCTTTAAAAATTAAGCGTTGGATAGACAAATCTAACCAAGAACGCACCGATATGGTAGAGTATTTGGACAGCTATTTTCTAGACAAATATAAAGATGTTAAGATTTTGGAAGATGCAAAAATTAATACTGAAAGTCCTGCTTGGGCACTTGATCGCTTGTCTATTCTTGCCTTGAAAATTTACCACATGAAAGAAGAAACGCTTCGAAACGACATTCAAGAAGACAAGAAAAAAGAAGTAAATGACAAATATAACATCCTACTCGAGCAACAAGTAGATTTGTCAACTGCCATTGACGAACTCATGGAAGAAATTGCTTTGGGAAAAAAATATATGAAAGTTTACAAACAAATGAAAATGTATAACGATCCGGAATTAAACCCGGTATTGTATGGTAAAAAATAACAGATATTATTTATTACTCGACATAATTGTTAGACATTTATCTTGAAATAATACCCGCCAAGGTTCTCGTAAGACCACCTCAAATTGGCGGGTTTTCTTTTTTTATCATCAACTAATGGCGCATCTATTATAGCAATTTATATTATTTTGATTTTTCATAAATTATTTAGATATTTGTAAAAAATTAATAATCTAAAACAGTACGTATATATGTAAAATAACACGA
>JANTGO010000179.1 GCA_024763015.1 Flavobacteriaceae bacterium | reverse complement strand
TTCCTTTGGCTTGATAATATAGTTTTGTTTCCATAAACGCATATCGGTTGTGCGTGGTATTTTGTTGGTCATGATAATTGTAGTAGTTGTAATCAAGCTTGATCAAAAGCCGTTCGTCAAACAAACTAAACTCTGTATTTATATAAGGCTGATCGGTAATATATAGCGTATTTCGCAACATATTGTCAAACTTGCTCAAATTGATTTTATATCCAATATCAAAATTAAAAAAGCCCTCAAAATTACTGCTAATTTTACTACCATAGGATTGCGATATTGAGGTTGACGCTAACTCTTGCTCATTTATTATGCTATAATATCTCATCCAATTGACAGTGCCATTTAATTTATATTGCCATTTTGGATATCTTCGCCCAAAGCCAATAGTGCCTAACAAATTATCGTCGGGATGATTGATATTGATAGGATATGATATAAAATCGGTTTGTTCTATTTTGGTTGTGCTTTTTATAGGATTAATTGTATGCGTATAATTCAAAAACGCAAACAAATGTCTGAATTTAAGCATGTTAAATTCAAAATAATTTATACTAAAATTGTGTTGATATACATTTTTTAAGTCAGGATTTCCGGCAGTCAAACTGTTAAAGTTGCTTAAAACGTAGCCTTGCATATAATTGGTAATATCTGAAAAAGTATTGGTCAATTTATACGTAAAATTCACTCTTGTGGCTTGTTTAATGCTATACTTTATATTTAAATCAGGTAGCATACTTACTATGTTTTCTGTATTTGAAATTTGGTATTGTTTGTTATTTAGGCTGTAATAATGCAAATTTACCCCCGGCGATAAAACCATTTTTTTCCATTTCAATTTGTAATGCAAACCAGCAAAAAAGTCAGCATACATATAGTGCATATCGTTTTGTAGTTGCAAATTATCAAAATCGTTGTATTGACCATTATCCAGTCTTTGTTGGATATTGGTTTTATACTTTTGATTATTAAACGCATTACCGATAGAAAAATCGAGATGACTATACGAATTAAGAATGTAATAATAGTCGAAAATTGAGTTAAAACTATGATTATCAGATGATTTGTTTTGAAGCAAATCAAAAGTTTGTTGCGTTTGCATATTGATTAAAGACGAAGCAGCAAAAAATTCATCGGTTGAAATCGCCTCAAAAACCGGTTGGTTTTGATCATATTTATATTGTAAAGCTAATGAAATTAAATTTTCGTTTTTTAAAGTTTTAAAGATTTCCAGATTTTGATCCAAATTAAATGGATTTTGCCTGTTTGTAGTCATATTATTAGCTCTAAGGCTAGAAGTCTGATGGTTGTTTTCTTGTAAAAAAGATTTTTTTGCCAAGAAATTGTATTTGAGTGAAAAATTGGGATTTGGGTCGTATTCAGTTGTAATTTTACCTATAAACAATTTATTTTCTTGATGTGTGTTTTGTGCTGACAGCTCGTGGATATTATTTTGGGCATAATCCTTTTTCGTTTCGGTGAGCATATCTGTTGTAGCATCGTTTAATATTAAAAATCCCCTGAGTTTTAAGCTATTGCTAAGTTGGTTGTTAAAATTAAATGCACCAAATTTGGCACTTGTAGCTTTTGCTTTATCATCTTGATGTAAAGATATTCCCAAAGCATTACTACTAGTGGTTTTTAAAGAGCCACTCCTTCTAAATAGATTGAAAAATCCACCTGTAAATTTATAATAATCGCGCCAAGTCATAGGTACGGTTCCTATATTATTGGCATCCAATAAGATGTTATACGTATTTTTTTTGCTGTAATAAAAAAGTTTGGGATGAAATAAATATCTGTTTTTATATCCGCCACCTCCGGATACTTCTCCAAACCAAAAATTCTTTTTTCCTTCTTTTAATTTTATGTTTATAGCATAACTATCTTCATTATCCTCAAATCTTTTTGTTTGATTATTTTCATTGTAATTACGTAAAACCTGAACTTTTTTTACGGCATTTGCAGGAATATTTTTGGAAGCCAATTTTGAATCACCCCCAAAAAACTCTTTACCTTCTACAAGTACTTTTTTTATTTCTTTCCCTTCTACTTTTACCGTACCGTCCTTCTCTACTTCAAGGTTCGGCATTTTTTTTAAAACATCTCCCAGTTTTTTTTCGTTTCCTGTTGTAAAAGAATCAGTGTTGTAGGTGATGGTATCTCCTTTGATGCTTACTGGCATTTCGTATTTGAGTTCTACACCGGCTAATTGTTGCTTGTCCTCTTTTAAAACATACTTTTTATAAACTTCTTTATCTTTTGTGGTGATTTTATCCAAAATGGATTGGTAACCCATAAAAGTAATTTTTACCATGTATGAAGTTTCTTTTTTTAGCTCCATTTCAAAAAAACCTTTTTCATCGGTGATGCTATATGCTTGAAATGCCTTAGTTTTTGCATTGGCAACAACCAAACTTGCTGAACTTAACGGATTGCCAATACTGTCTGTTACTATTCCATAAAACCTAATTTCTTGTGCATATATGTTTGTAAAGATTATGAAATTGACAATAATTAAAATTTTCTTCATTGTTTTATGAATATTTTGTGTTGGGCGAAAGTAAAATGATAAGCAAAGAACGTTTTTTTAAGGATAAAAAGAGTAATTAACGATATCTTCGATCTCTTCTATTGCGATAGCTTTTTCGCATAGTACGCATTTTTTTCATTTGTTCCGCAACTTGCTTATCATATTGCTCTTGACTTATTATCTCTCCTTTTGTGGGTGCTTTAATACTTTTTTTATCTTTTGGATTTACAACGATTTCTTTTGCCAAGTAAACATTTCTACCCGCTTTTAGTTCTAATATCAAACCCGGTAATCCACTATATTCTTCAGGTCCGTTTCCTATGGTTATTTGTGGTGTAAACCAGGCAGTTACTTCAACCTTTTTCTTCTTTCCTTTTCTATTTTCTTTAAAAGTTTCACCCTTTGCCTCTATGGCGATATATTGTCCAATAGGTTTAGAGTTCTTTGTGATTTTCCAATGATAATCCGGCAA
>JANTGO010000178.1 GCA_024763015.1 Flavobacteriaceae bacterium | reverse complement strand
TAAACCGGTTTGTTAAACTCTTTCGCAATGCGTTCACCTGCTTTCACACTATTGGCATAGGTTCCGCTAAACCGGCTGGTTAAATGAACGGCAATAATGGCATCGTAATGCGAAGCCAAATGCGAATAGACATTGGTAAAAGCCTGTTCGTTTATCTGCGATGTTTTCGGGAATTCGCTTTCGGTTTTCAGCAAATTGTAAAACTGATCAGGTTGGATGCTCACTTTATCCAAATAATGGTTTTCGCCAAAATTCAAATTAATGGGCACCCTGTTTATCTGATAATAATCAATTAATTCCTGCGACAAATCACAGGTAGAATCGGTGACCAGTGCAATGTTCCATTTTCGTCTGATAACTGCTTCCTGCTGCCGGACCATATCGTCCACTTTCTGAAAAGTGATGGTTCCTGATTCTTTTAACTGATGAAAAAGTTCAGCCGGATTGTTTGTGTGCACATGAATGCGACAAAGGCTTTCAGAACCTGCAACAACCACAGAGTCGCCATTTGTACCAAGAAATTCCTGAAGTTCGGGTTTGCTTTTAGAAATATTTTTTAGGATTGCCTCGGTACAATAACGGTAGGTGATTTCCTCCTCGGTTAATTCGTGGGAATGAATAAGGCTAATGTTTTCGTGAGAGTCAACTACCAGGTTGCGAATATTTCTATCTTTTATAAAATCAATAACCCCTTTAATAAACAACACAAAACCTTTTGCACCGGCATCCACAAAACCCGATTTGTTTAACACCTTTAATTTAATGGTCGTTTCAGCCAGTGATTTTTCCAATACTGCCAAAGAATCGATTATTACATTTTTGAAATCATGAAGGGCATCTTTATTCCTATTAAGAAAATCAGACCACTCCTTAATAACGGTTAGCATGGTTCCCTCAACGGGATTTGCAATGGCTTCGTAAATGTATGGAATTGATTTTTTTACACTTTCAACAAATTCAGTTAAAGAAATAATGGGTTTGTTTTTTGTTTCACGATTTAAGCCATGTAAAAACTGGGCAAAAATAACGCCCGAATTTCCTCTTGCTCCCAATAAGGCTGCATCGGCAATATTACTGACTGTAGTTTTATATGATTTATCAGGTTTAATATTGTCGATGACCGAACGGATGGTCGAAGCCAGGTTTGTACCGGTATCTTTATCGTTCACCGGAAAAACATTAATCCTGTTTATTTCAACCTGATTTTTTAATATCTGATTTCCACCTGCTATAAAAGCATAGTAGAAAAATTTTCCATTGATAAAAGGTGTTTCAATATTATTCATGCTTCGTAATCAATTAATCCATTTTACTATATAAAAGCCTGAATAACTCACAACTGCAGAAAGTACCGCGCCCCATAAAATATCGATAAAAACAATGGGTAGTGGCCAGCCTTTTAGCGTGGCTAAATTTGTTAAATCGTAAGTAGCATAAGTGAAAATGCCAAACAGTGCCCCCATCAAAACAGCATGAAAAACAGAATCTTTGTTTACTGCCGGGTAAATGGCAAAGATGGAGATTCCTATTACATAAATGAGGTAAAATATAATGGCAGCAGTCCAGTTTACTTTATCCGTTAAAAAATCACCAAGGTATTTTTGATAGAGGTTTTTGGCAACAACGCCAAGCCATAACATATCTACCATCAGAAAAACACCAAAAGTTAGTAGATAACTCAGTAAGATACTTTTTATATTCATTCTTTTAATTTTTATTTTTCATCATACCTCATATAACGGACAATGGTGTTATACTATTTCTTGTTTTATCTTTATTCAATTCATTTATCTTTAATCATTCTGTCAGCCGCTAATTTCCCGGTTAATATGGCCATCGGAACACCGGCAGGGCTGTATGTCCATTGCCCGCACTGAAATACATTGGGAAATGGCGTGATAACGGATTGATTCACTTTAAGCATATGCTTCACCGCCGGTATTTCTTTTTCAAACGACCAACCAACAATGGCTCCATTGGTTGATGCAACCCTGTTTTTTATACTCAGGGGAGTGAATGAAAACTTATGTTCGATTTTCCCCTTGAGTTCTGTATAAATTGTGCTGGCAAGTATGTCTATTATTTTATTTTCAATATATTCTATAAACTCTTCGTACCATCCGTTTTGTTTAACTCCTTCGAATAGCTCATACTCCGTCAGAAAACTAATGATAAGTCCGGTTTTGCCTTTGGGCACAAGGTTTTCGTCCCTTAATCCGGGAATGGAAATTTCAAAGGTGTTGCGCTCTAAAAATTGATCGAGCCAGGAAAAAATTTCTTTTTTGGACCGCTTTGAAAAATTGTTGAGCAAATCATCAAGATCTGCCTTATGCGTATTTCCCAAACCTAATTTTGAGGGTGTGTAGAAGAAATGTCCATTTGAAATTTTTCTGAAATATTGCAAGGGTATGTTAAGCTCCAAATAAAGCGAAAATACAGATTCGCTACTCTTCGCTTTTTTAAATTGCTCTTTAATTTTTGAAATTCGGTTCTTTACTTTCAAAGGTAAATCATTCACATCCAAAATTTTATAAAAAGTGGGTAAATCGGCTGCCCATAGCAAATAATCATATTGATGTTTGGAAGCGTTTTGGTCAATAACAAATTGCTCCGATGGATTAATCGCTTTAATCACTGTGTCTGGCCTTAACTCTGCTTTAAATTCCAGGGCTTTATCTTGAACAGCTTCGGCTAATTTACCAACTCCGCCGCGTGGATAAAAATAGGCTGAGTAAATGGCAAAATAGCCTAATGCAAAAAAAGTGGGAGTCGCTTTGAAAAAGTGTTGTGTAATGATATCTCTGGGAGAAGAATCCTTGATATATCTTGTTAAATATTGTTCAACCGGCTCTTGGAACGAGTTGATTTTCATCTGTGTCAATAGAAATTTAGGCAACCAGGGCAAGAGTTCTTTTAATAAAAATTCCCTTTCTTTTTTTAAATCGTGAAAAACCGGATTGTCGATTTTGTACATATTTGCAACATAGCCGGTTACCTTTTGCATTGGGCCAA
>JANTGO010000177.1 GCA_024763015.1 Flavobacteriaceae bacterium | reverse complement strand
GATTTTCATGAAAAGTTATTATGTATCCGACAAATATAGCTTTTTCATATTTTTAAATCAATTTCGTTTGTAAAGAATTTGGATGAATAGGAATTGCATGTTTTTCACAATTAATTCTGTAAGTTTGTACCTATGCGACATACTTTTTTTTTCATAATTCTTTTTTTGGTAGGGCAATTGGTCATGGGGCAAAACCAACAGCTTGCAAACGATTATTTTCGTAAAGGGGAATTTGAAAAAGCGGCGAATCTATATCTAAAACTGTATAAAGAAAACAAACACAATTCATACTATTTTAAAAAATTAATAAAATGTTATCAAGCACAAGAATCTTATGAAGAAGTGACAAATTTAATTAATGAGCGAATAGAAGTTTATCCACAACAGTATTTTTTATGGGTTGAATTAGGTGCTAATTATGATTTACAACATCAAAATGAATTGGCACTACCGTTTTATGAGAAAGCGATGCTCGCTCTTAAAGAGCATCCAGAAAAAGCATATCAAATTGCAAAAAGTTTTCAAGAAAATCACTTATTAGATTATGCTTTGCAAGGCTATCGATTTATGATGAATGCGCTCCCAACCGCTAATTACAATTATCAGATTGCGGCCATTTATGGTGAAAAAGGGATGATTGAAGAAATGTTTGACACCTATTTATCTATGTATTCTTATCAAGGTGGAACATTGCAAAATATTCAACGGTTTATCGGTAAATACATTACAGATGATTCGGAAGATGAAAACAATTTACTATTTAAAAAATTACTTCTCAAAAGACTCCAACAAAATCCTAGAAACGAATGGAATAAACTACTGTCTTGGTTGTATTTACAACAAAAAGATTTTAGAAAAGCTTTAGTACAAGAAAAAGCGGTTTACAAACGTAGTAAATCCACTTTAGATGGTGTTGTTGAGGTAGGCACTATTGCCTATGAAGCAGGTGATTTTAAATCTGCAATAAATGCCTTTGAATATGTGGTTGAAGAAGGCGCAGATTCCGAAAAGGTGTTACTTGCTAAATACTATATTTTAGAAAGTGACAAACAATTGCAAATGGACCCAAAAGAAATCGAAGAAGCCTATCAATTAGTCTTTAAAGACTATGGAATGGGAAATTCAACGCTCAAGATTCAAGTCTCATACGCCGACTTTTTAACCTTTACTCAAAACAAACCTCAAAAAGCAATCGAGCTGCTGGAGAATACGTTGGCTACTCATTTAAACCGATTTCAAAAAGCGACAGTCAAAATGCAACTTGCTGATATTCTAGTTTATACAGGTAAATATAATCAAGCATTAATTAAGTACTCGCAAATACAACTTGATTTAAAAAACCATGTTTTGGCGCAAGAAGCACGTTATAAAGTGGCACAAACTTCTTATTTTAAAGGAGATTTTGATTGGGCAAATATCCAACTAAAAGTACTAAAAAAAGGGACAACCAAATTAATAGCCAATGATGCGATTGATCTCAGTCTATTAATCGATGATAATACCGCCCAAGACACTGTGCGGACCGCATTAAAAAGTTATGCACAAGCCGATTTATTGGCCTTTCAAAACAAGAATCAACAGGCGATAGACACCTTAACTCAGGTTTTGATAAAATATAAAGGGCACCCAATAGAGGATGAAGCCTTATTTAAGCAAGCTAGTCTTTTTGAAAAAACACGTCAATTTGAAGCTGCCGAACAAAACTACCTTAGCATTATTGCCTTAGAAAATAATGATATTTTGATAGATGATGCCTTATATCAATTGGCCTTATTATATGATACGGATTTAAATAGTCCAGAAAAAGCGAAAACCTATTATGAAAAAATAATTTTTGAGCAACCGTCTAGTATTTATTTGGTTATGGCTAGAAAACGCTTTAGACAGTTGCGTGGTGATGTGATTGTTCCTTAATAATAAGGTCGAATCATCAGATAGACTATAACTCCTGAAATAGCTACATATTCCCAAACGAAGAAGGTGATTTTTCCCAGTTTTTTATGTTTTTTAAATTGCTCAGTGGCAGCTCTAAAATAGGTGTGTAATACCATTGGTACGACTCCGATTGAGAACAAAATATGGGTAATCAGGAAGAAAAAATAGACATAACGTATACTGCCATCGCCACCAAATTTTGTTTCTTCACTGGTTGCATGATAAACTAAATACATGCCTAAGAATACAACAGAAAGACTAATGGCTGTTTTTATGATGTATTCATGTGCTTTGCGATTTCCCTTTTTAATTTGATAAATTGCGATAGGTAATAATAAAGCCGTTAGGGCATTTATCGGGGCATATATATGTGGTAAAAAATCAAAATCACCCTCAAATTTTACTTGAAACATAGCAAGAACTAGCAAAGGGACGACAATTGAAATAATGTTAATCGTTCGTTTGGTGAGCATCTGAATTATAATTTTGTAAAGTTAGTTGTGTTCCATCAAAAACAGCATATGAATTATAGGTAATCCAATCGCCTGTGTTGATGTATTTTGAGTTTTCTGCAATGGCAATATCCATGGGTAAATGTCGATGTCCAAATAAGAAAAAATCATATTTTTCTTTTTGGTATTCCTCTTTGCAATAGATGATGAGATCCTCGTTTTGTTCTCCTAAAAAAGCCAGGTCATCTTCTCCTGAAATATATCTATTTTTAAGAGATAAATATTGTGCTAAACGCATGCCAATATCTGGATGTAACCAACGATATAGCCATTTTGAGAAGGGATTTTTAAAAATTCGCTTCATTATTTTATAAGGTTTGTCTCCTGGGCCGAGTCCATCCCCATGACCAATCAAAAACTTTTTTTGGTTGAATATGAATTCCTTGGGATTATGATACACAGGAATACCTAATTCGGTTTCAAAATAATCATGCATCCACAAATCGTGGTTTCCTACAAAAAAATGAATTTTAATTCCCTGATCTTTTAGTTCGGCTATTTTTCCCAACACACGTATAAATCCTTTAGGAATCACTGTTTTATATTCAAACCAAAAATCAAATAAATCGCCCAATA
>JANTGO010000176.1 GCA_024763015.1 Flavobacteriaceae bacterium | reverse complement strand
TTAACGGCAATAAGATTATTACCACTTCGGGAGGCGGCGCATTGGTGACAAAATCACAGGCAGACAAACAAAAAGCCATTTTTTGGGCAACCCAAGCACGCGATGCAGCACCGCATTATCAGCATAGCGAAATTGGCTACAATTACCGAATGTCAAACATAGTAGCCGGTATCGGACGCGGTCAAATGGAAGTGCTAGACGATAGAGTGGCGGCGCGTAGAGCCAATTTTGATTTCTATAAAAAAGAATTTACTGGCTTGCCTATAGAGCTGGCAGCTGATGAGGCGCAAGATTTCTTTTCAAACCGTTGGTTATCGACCATCTTAACGCAATCTTACGAACAACGCGAAAAAATTCGTTTGGCATTAGAGCAGGAAAACATAGAAAGCCGTCCCTTGTGGAAACCCATGCACCTGCAACCGGTTTTTAATCAAGCCCCGGCTTATGTCAATGGCGTTTCAGAAGACCTCTTCAATCGTGGTTTATGCCTCCCCAGCGGATCAAACCTAAGCCCCGAAGATTTACAACGCGTAACAGATACGGTCAAGTCTTTATATATTTAATAGAATCATAGGCGGCTGAGTGATTTCCCCAATGAAAGCAGAATAGTAGGTCACCGAGTGATTAGCCCGACCAAAGTCGGAAGGATAGTACCGAGACCCCGAAATCGGAGCAGAATCAAAGGTCACCGAGTGATTAGTCCGACCCAAGTCGGGCTAATTGTACCGAGGTGCCGAAATCAAAGCAGCCCTGTAGGCGGTCGAGTGATTTTACGAAGAATGAGTAAAATTGTATCGAGACCCCGCCATTGGAGCAGAATCAAAGGCGACCGAGTGATTAGCCCGACTTTGGTTGGGCTAATTGTACCGAGGTCCCGCCATTAAAAGCAATCCCAAGCCAACTAAGTAAAAAATTATTTTTTTCGTTCACTATGTAAAGTCCTCAAAAATTCCTTAATATTCTTAACCTCATAAGGAAGGGCTACAATTTTCATTTTATTGTTCAGTACAAAAAAAGTAGGAGTAGCTTTTAAATGATAGGTCTGTACAATGGGATTGTCCCATTTTTTGAGCTTGATACCATGGGTGAATTCCGGATAATATTGATGCTCACTATTCCAAGGACTCATATCCGATTCCAAGCCGATGGCAACTACATTAAAATCTTTTTGGTCTTTCATGAGCTTGTGTATTTTAGGCATAGCTCTCAGACAGTGCGAGCAAGTTGCACTCCAAAAAACGAGAAGTGTATAGGGTTTTTGTGAAACAATGTTTGACAATTTGTAGGTGTTATTAATATCTTTAAAGCTAAAATCAGGAGCTTTTTCACCGATGGTCAAACCGATTTCATTCAGAATATTTTTTATATTGATATTTTCTTTTTCATGTTCAGGCATTTTGTCAATGTATTGGTGAATAAGCATTTTGCTCACGCGTCCATCTACATCTACAAAGGAAGTGGTCAATGAAAAAATAACATTATTGCGATAAATGGGGTCTTTTATCTTGGGTAAAACACTTTCTATTCGCCTAAAATATTCTTGATTTTTAGTTTTGGGATCCATAGGCGGATGAATGCTAAAAACGTAGTGATTGATCTTATGAATGATAATATTGGTATAGGTTAATTTTTTGTTGTTAAAATCAAACCCGTCGAAATAATGTGCCATTTTATCCTTGAAATATGCATCTTTTGCCAAGTGAATATCCGGATAATATTCATTCATATTTTTAATATAGGTATGCACCAAATATCCTTCAGATTTTTTCAAATAAGTCTGTTGAAGTGAGTCTAAATTGGTTTTTAACCGGGTAAATTTCTGAATGTCGGCATTGCTTAAATGTCCCTTAGCCAATTTATTTTCAATTTTATTGAGCTGGTGTACCCATAAATCGTGTTTTCCGGCATAAGGCAAGTAGATTTTATTCTCTTTTGATTGGATGATTTCCACCTTGTTATTTTGAGTGGGGTAGGCGTCCAAAACCACATCTTTCCCGTTATAAACAAAATAAATAAAATGATTTGGATTGGTATCATACATCAACAGATAAGTGCCCTGTTTCTGTTTGCGCATATCAAAAGTAAAATGTTTAAGACTATCCAACTGTTTATTAGTTACATAGTCTTGTTTGACATTGTCCAATTTATATAGTACCAACCAAGGATATTTTTCGGCAGGATGTAATGATATTTTTAAGCTTTGGGCAGTTGTGCTAAAGCCGATAATACTGATTAACAGTAAGATGTAAATTTTTTTCATAATGTTCAATAAATAAAAATCAATTGTGTGTTTATCAATTTACAAATATCATACCTTTTTTATAGAATATCATTAAACTTGATACATTTTATCGCGTTGTTCTTTTATTTTTTTATCGGACAGATATTCGTCAAAACGCATTTGCTTATCGATGTTTCCTTTGGGTGTAATCTCAATAATCCTATTGGCAACGGATTCGGCAAAGGCATGGTCGCGAGTGGTAAAAATAATCGTGCCCGGAAAATTGATAAGGGCATTGTTAAGCGCTTGGATGGATTCCAAATCCAAATGGTTGGTAGGTTCGTCAAACAATAAAATATTTGCCCGTGTCATCATCATTTTTGACAACATGGCACGTACTTTTTCACCTCCCGACAAAACTTTAACGGATTTAAGTGCTTCATCACCACTAAAGAGCATTTTACCTAAAAATCCGCGAAGGTAAACATCTTCTCTTTCTTCATCTGTTTTGGCAAATTGTCGCAACCAATCCACCAGCGAAATATCCTCGTTAAAAAAGGCATGATTCTCTGCGGGTAAATAGGCTTGTGTGGTGGTAACACCCCATTTGTAGTCTCCTGTATCAGGTTTTACTTGCCCCATAATGGTCTCATAAAAAGCGGTAACCGCTCTGGTGTCTTTTGAAAAAAGTGCCACTTTATCGCCTTTGTTCAAGTTGATATTAACATCTTTAAAAAGCACTTCTTTGTCTAAAGATTTAGAGAGATTTTCGGTTTCAAATATTTGGTCGCCGGCTTCTCTTTCGGGTTGAAAGATGATACCCGGGTAGCGTCGGCTGGATGGTTTTACATCATCGATATTGAGTTTCTCAATCATCTTTTTACGAGCCG
>JANTGO010000175.1 GCA_024763015.1 Flavobacteriaceae bacterium | reverse complement strand
ATAAAAATTTATTTTATCAATAAATTTATGTCCTTCATTAATAATATGCGTTTGTTCTGTAAAATAAGAATATAATTTGCAAGCCCGACAATATTTAATAAATTTGTAAAAATTAATAAAGTTAATTTATATGGGTAAAAGTATTGTTTACCAAATGGATGAAATAGAAAATGCGGCAAGATTTATCAAGGATAATTTGTCTTCAAATATTCTGTTGTTTGATGGGGAAATGGGCAGTGGCAAAACGACTTTGATTAAAGAATTATCTAAGCAGTTAGGTACTAAGGATGAAGTAAATTCGCCGACTTTTTCGCTTGTAAATGAATATTTTATAAGCGAGCGAAAAAAAATATATCACTTTGATTTATATAGACTTAAAGATGAGTTTGAAGCCTTGGATTTTGGCATTGAGGAGTATTTAGACCAAGCATTATCTTACGTGTTTATCGAATGGCCGGATTTAATAATGAATTTATTACCTGAAAATTCGCAAAAAATTCGTATTATTGTTAAAGATTTTCAAACACGTGAATTGCAAATAATTTAAAATATGTTACAGCCCTTTTCCAAAGATATTCTCATTCCTCAAGAAGAAAGATTGGCCATTCAATTTAGAAAAAGCGAATTGCATATCGGTATCCCAAAAGAGATTAGATTTCAAGAGAAACGCATCTGTTTAACACCGGATGCCGTGGGAACTTTGGTGGCACATGGCCATAAAATTCTAATTGAAAGCGGTGCAGGAGATGGGGCTAATTTTTCTGATCAAGACTATGCAGCCGTAGGTGCAGAAATCACTTATGATACCCAAAAAATTTTTAAAAGCAATATTGTATTAAAGGTAGAACCGCCGGATATTGAAGAAGTGAGTTGGATGGAAACCAATAGTATCGTTATTTCTGCGCTACAAATTAAAACGCAAAAAAAGGAACTCATCCAGCAGCTTATCAATAAGAAAATCACCAGTATTGCTTATGAATTTCTTAGAGATGAACAAGGTTCTTTTCCCATTGTAAGGGCACAAAGCGAGATTGCCGGCACCGCTTCGATGCTTATTGCTGCCGAATTGCTGACCAAACCGGCTATCGGGAAGAATTTGTTGCTAGGAAATATCAGCGGGGTACCGCCGGCTAATGTGGTGATAATAGGTGCCGGAACCGTTGGTGAGTTTGCCACGAAAACGGCTATGGGTTTGGGATGTTCCGTTAAAGTTTTTGATAATTCGGTGACGCGTTTGCGACGTTTAAAAAATATGGTTGACAAACAGGTTTATACTTCCACCATTCAACCCAGTGTAATACTAGATGCGTTGCAAAGAGCCGATGTGGTGGTTGGCGCCATTAAAGGAAAAGCACGTACCCCTATTATTATTACCGAACCAATGGTACAGATGATGCAACAAGGTTCTGTGCTGATTGATGTTAGTATTGATAGAGGAGGCATAAGTGAAACCTCAGAGGTAACCACGCATTCCAACCCGATTGTGGCAAAACACGGCGTAATACATTATGGCGTACCCAATATTCCGGCGCGCTATGCACGTTCTGCCAGTCATTCTTTGAGCAATATTTTTCTGCCTTATATCCTAGGAATAGGAGAGAAGGGCGGTATTGACGAGGCTGCCAGGGTCAACAAAGGATTGCGCAACGGCATTTATATTTACAAAGGCATTTTGACCAATAAATCCGTTGGAAAATGGTACGATTTGCCTTATAAGGACATTAACTTATTTTTCATTTAAGAGAATTTATGAGGGAGATTATTTTTATAAGAAAGAATAAGAATAAATGGCAGAATTATGAAAAATTATTGTTTTCAAACAAATATTTAGCACCGGATGATTTGACCGGAATTTATATCGATTTGACCGATGATTTAGCCTATGCAAATACGTATTACCCCGGGAGCAAAACGACGTCTTTTCTCAATGAACTTGCAGGATCTGCACATCGTAAAATTTATAAAACCAAAAAAGCCAGTGGCAATGCCATCAAGCGGTTTTATCTATATGATTTTCCTTTGATGTTTTATCAATATCGAAAGTTTCTCTACTTGTCGTTTTTTATTTTTGTGGTTTTTGTAGCCATTGGTGCTTTTTCTGCAGCTTCGGATGCTGATTACGTTCGCTTGATTATGGGCGATGCTTATGTTGACAAAACCCTTCAATATATCAACGATAAGGATCCGATGGCGGTATATAAACAAGCCAATGAGGTAGATATGTTTTTGGGCATTACTATCAACAATATTAAAGTGGCACTTTATACATTTATGTACGGTGCTTTACTTGGTGTTGGTACTTTTGTTATGTTGTTGCGCAATGCAATTATGTTGGGTGCTTTTCAATACTTTTTTTATCAACATGGCCTTTTATGGCAATCTGCCAGAACGATTTGGATACACGGGACCATAGAAATTTCTGCTATCATTGTAGCAGGTGCTGCCGGATTTATTATAGCAAGCGGTATTTTACACCCGGGAACTTACACGCGTACACAAGCATTTATACGCAAATCCAGAGACGGGTTGAAAGTTATGCTTAGCACTTTGCCGTTTTTTATAATTGCCGGTTTTTTTGAAGGATTTGTAACCAGGCATACCGAGATGCCAGATTTTTTGGCAGTTTTAATAATTTTAGCATCGCTTTCTCTGATTGTTTATTATTATTTGTGGTTGCCAAAGATTAGATATCACGAATTTATTGATAAGGAGGGTATTAAGTCATTTATTAAATAAAAAAGTATATGAAAAAGTATATTAGATTTAGAAAAGAAAGAAGTTTAGATAAAGTTATTGAGACCAGCTTCTATTTTTTTAGAAAACATTTTAAACCAATGATGCGAATTTTATGGAAATATAATTCTGTTTTAATAGTAGCTTTTTTAGCGAGTTATTTTCTGTACCATTTTTTTTATTTTGGTTCATTAAATAGTTTAATGAATTTTAAAGGTGCTAATAAAAACAATGATGTTTTTATGGAGATATTTTCCAGTCCTCAGTTTTTATTGGTAGGATTTGCTTTGTTTATCACCTCAATAATACTTTTTCCAAGATTTTATGCTTCCATTATGGGTTATATGCGTGTATATATGGAAAATAAAGGCGAAGTGAAAGATGAAAAGGTAAAAACATATATAGTTAAAAAGTCTTGGGGATTTATC
>JANTGO010000174.1 GCA_024763015.1 Flavobacteriaceae bacterium | reverse complement strand
GAGTTCAGATTGTTTAGGGAGCGGAACGTATAAATTAGTAAAAGTTTCGTAAGCCTAGACTTTTTTGTTACTTTTTTGGTCGATGCAAAAAAGTAAAAGATTTAATAAATAGCAGGGACACTCAAATATTGAAATAGAAATTCGTATTTATTAAAATATCAGACAGTTGTAATTTTTAATTAAAAAAGTGCGGAAAACAGAAAAAAATAGCATAATAAACACATGAGAACAATTATAAAAATAGCTTGGCGAAACCTTTGGCGAAACAAATTGCGTACTTCTGTCATTATTGCATCCATTATTTTAGGTCTTTGGGGCAGTATGTTTTTTATGGCCATGGTCAATGGCATGAACGAAAACAGAATAAGTTCCGCCATCAATTCCTATTTAGGACATGTTCAGATACACCGAGAAAATTATGTAGAAGATCCAAAAATCGATAAAAGTCTTGTCGAACTTGATAAAATTACGAAAATCATTGCACAAACGCCTGAGGTAATCGATTATGCACCCCGCACTTTGATAGATGCCATGCTGACCACTGCCAAGGGAAACAATGGTATTAAGCTAATCGGTGTATTGCCGCAACACGAAAAAAATGTCTTTGCTATTCCTAGCACACTTGAAGCGGGCACATATTTAAGTAAATTTAAAAAACCTTCAATTGTCATCGGTAAAGCTTTGGCCGAAAAGTTACATTTAAAATTGCATTCCAAGGTAAAAATCAGTTTTCAAAATGTAGAAGGCGACATTTTATCGTATGCTTTTAGAGTCGAAGGGATTTACAAGGCAAACAACGGTATGTTGGAAAAAATACAAGTCTTTACCAAGCAAAAGACTTTAACAAAACTACTAGGTAGCAAGCAAGCATTGACACACGAAATAGTGGTTAAATTAAAGGATATAGACGAGGCAAAAAGCGTAAAAGATGCTTGGCAGCCGCAAATGACGGGCAATGCCGTACAAACTTGGGATGAGGTATCGCCCGAAATGGGTTATGCACAAGAAATGATGGCAACATTCACGTACATATTTATGCTCATTATCTTGATCGCTTTATCCTTTGCGATTATCAATACCATGCTAATGGCTATCTTGGAGCGCAAGCGCGAATTGGGTATTATGATGGCGGTCGGATTAAACAAGCGAAAATTGTTTTTGATGATTATGCTCGAAACCTTGTTGTTGGCCATTATTGCAACACCGATTGGTATGTTATTGTCTTACCTAAGCATCAACTATTTTGCGCAACATGGACTGCACTTTTTGGCTGTATCCAAAGGACTTGAACATTTTGGTATGAGTGCTGTTATTTATACGAGTTTGCCGGCTTCTTATTATTGGGGCATCACGGCATTAACCATTTTTACTACGCTGATAGCAGCCGTTTTTCCGGCTCGCAAAGCTTTGGCAAGCCGACCGGTAGAAGCTATTAGAGAAGTTTAATTTTTAAAATATTGATTATGAAAGTTATAGAAACCAAAAATTTAAAAAAATACTACAATCAAG
This sequence comes from Flavobacteriaceae bacterium, assembly GCA_024763015.1. Classification (GTDB taxonomy): domain Bacteria; phylum Bacteroidota; class Bacteroidia; order Flavobacteriales; family Flavobacteriaceae; genus WGBX01. The sequence goes on along the minus strand of JANTGO010000174.1, from coordinate 1,655 downwards.
GTACTGATATTGAAGTACGTGCCTTAGATGGCGTAGATCTAAGCATTGAGCAAGGCGAATTTACCGCAGTGGTAGGACCATCGGGAAGCGGCAAAACAACCCTGCTCAATATCATTGGTGGTTTAGACAAACCAACAGATGGTCTAGTTCATATAGATGGGCAAGATATCACCCGCTTTACCGAAAATGATTTGATCGATTTTAGGTTGCACAATATAGGATTTGTCTTTCAGGCTTACAACCTGATTCCTGTTTTGTCTGCTTATGAAAATGCCGAATTTATTATGTTGTTACAAGGCAAACCGGAAGCAGAGCGTCGTCAAAGAGTCAGTAAACTACTCAAAGATGTCGGTTTGGAAAAACAAATTAACAAACGTCCCACACATCTGTCGGGCGGACAGCAACAAAGGGTTGCCGTGGCGCGCGCGCTGGCAAGCAAACCCAAATTTGTATTGGCAGACGAACCAACGGCAAATCTCGATAGTAAGGCAACCACACAACTTTTGGACATTATGAAACGCCTCAACGAAGAAGAAAATATTACCTTCATTTTTTCTACGCATGACCAACGCGTAATTGACCGAGCTGTAAGGGTGATTACTTTGGATGATGGTAAAATTGTCTCCGATACACTTCAAAAGCAAGCTGAAATAATCTCAAAATAAGAATAAATGAAGCATTTTTTCTTTTTTATAAGCTTCTTTTGGCTAGTGAATGTTTCGGCACAAGACCAGTCAAAAACTTGGCACGACTATTTTGACATAACCGGATATGTCAAATACCTAAATACGGTAAACTTTCATAATGCCGATGATTTATTGAGCGATAATCTTTGGCACAATCGCATCAATTTTAAAGCATTTGTTAGCTCATCAATTATTATTAAGGCAGGTTGGCGCAATCGCTTGTATTATGGTGATATGATTCAAAATCCTTTTTACAGACAAGGCTTGTCAGCGGATTTTGGCATCGTTGATTTAAGCACCACTGTTTTAGACAAACAAAATTTGCTCTTGATTAGTCAATTTGACCGCTTAAACATCGATTTTACTTATCAGGATGTAGAAGTATCACTAGGGCGTCAACGCATTAATTGGGCTAAGAATTTGGTTTGGAATCCCAATGATATTTTCAATACGGCAAATTTTCTCGATACGGATTACGAAGAAAAATCAGGTGCTGATGCCTTACGCATAAAATATAATATGGGCGAAATGTCGCAATTTGATTTGGTTTACAGTGCAGTAAACGACTTTGATAAAGCCAACACAACGGCTGCTATCGCCTTTCATTCGGCTTATAAAACTTTTGATTATCAATTGCTCGCCGGATACGTTAGAGAAGATTATGTTTTGGGTTTGGGCTGGGAAGGTAATTTCATGAAAATGGGTTTTAAAGGAGAAGCTTCATATTTTCTCAACCACAATAACGACAATGTTTTTACGAGTAGTCTTTCGCTTGATTATGCCTTTAAAAACGGTAGTAGTTGGCTATTTTCAGCTTTGTATAACGGTGGCTATAAAGAAGACCCGATGGCGGCTTTTAACCTCTTAAATGCACAAGTAGATGTTCAAAACATTTTCCCTTCGGATTGGGCTTTTTACAATCAATTTTCCGGCAATTTTGGTCCGGCTTGGCTTTGGTCATTTGGTAGT
>JANTGO010000173.1 GCA_024763015.1 Flavobacteriaceae bacterium | reverse complement strand
GACAGCTTGGGATTTTAACCCAATTCCCTTTTCATCCGAAAAATCGGAACTAATTACCCTGCAAATATATATAATTTTTTAGATACTAAAATATGTTTGTTTCTTTTTCATATAAAATTCTTACATTTGTGAGCAATGCCGAAAAAAAATCGGTTTTGTGGCTAATTATAGTTTATTCTTTAAAAAATATATTTACATGAAAAAAATACTTTTATTATTATTGATAATGTTGTTAAATATACCGTCAAAGGCTTGTACGACAGCTGTAGTATCTGGAAAATACACTAAGGACGGACGTCCGATGTTATGGAAAAATAGAGATACGTGGTCTATAAATAATGTGTTGCGTTATTTTGATGACGGAAAATATGCTTATGTCGGATTGGTTAATTCACATGACAAAAATGGAAAAAGTATTTGGATTGGCGTCAATAGTGAGGGCTTTGCTATTATGAATTCCGCTTCATACAACCTAAATCTTGATAACAATGATAAATTAACAGGGCTTGAAGGCCGGATTATGAAGGAAGCACTGGCTACTTGTAAAAATTTAGCGGAGTTTGAAGCCTATCTAAACAATTTACCTAGACCTACGGGCTTAGAAGCAAATTTTGGCGTCATAGATGCACAAGGAGGTGCTGCCTATTACGAAATAAACAATTATAAATATGTAAAATTTGATGCCAATGATCCTAGAGTGGCGCCTTTTGGCTATATTATTCGCACCAATTATTCACATACCGGAAAATTTGGTTATGAAAGCAGTGGTTATATTCGTTATAATACGGCAAACCAGTTGTTTTATCAGAAAGTTTCTACTTTTGGCGGTTTATCTGCACAAGATATTCAACAAAATGTTGCCAAAGGGCTTTATCATTCATTGATCAAGGAAGATTTGTTTGATAAATATGGAAATTTACCGCCCAATCATTCTCAATATGTCCCTTTTAGAGATTATATTCCGCGCTCCGGTTCTTCTTCGTCTGTGGTGGTTGAAGGTGTTAAAAAAGGACAAAATCCCAATATGGCTACGCTTTGGTCAAATGTTGGTTTTCCATTGTCATCAATGATGGTCCCGACTTGGGTTAGCAAAGTAGAATTGCCCGAAATAGTGCAATACAACAAGGATTTAAACGACTCGCCTATTTGTCATGCTGCCTTGCAACTAAAAAAGCAAAAAATTATGAACCTGCGTTGGGGTAAAACAGACCATTATTATATAGATGTTAATGCTTTGGCGAATAACGAAGGTACCGGAATTGCACAAATTACGAAGCGATATGAAATGAAAATCTACAAAAAAACCTATGATTTGCTAAGAAAATGGGAAGCAGAAGGCAAAAGTAATAAATCGGATATAAAGGAGATGTATAAATGGGTCAATGCCTACATAAAAGATGCCTATCAAAAAGAATTTAATATCAAACTTTAATATATACTAAAATGAAACCACCATGTATAATTCTTTTTGCACACAAAGATGTGATTATGGTGGTTACATGGGTTACAAAATAAAAATATTAAAATTATAAACACATGAAAAATATTATAAAACCAATTTTGCTCATCTTGATTTTGAACATTGTTTCTTGTAATTCTAAGCCAAAAGAATCTGTCAAAGAAGTTGCTAAAAATGATGTAGAAAAAACCATTCCTACACAAAATAAATTAATAACGGTAGGTGTTTTTGATGGCAACGGTGCCGGAGCTGTCAGTGTGATAGAAACCATTGAAGCCCTCAAAATAGATAAAGATATCAATGCCATACCCATCAGTGCTTCGGATATAATGTCGGGAAAATTAAATCAAATCGATGCAATTATTTTTCCGGGTGGCAGCGGTAGCAAGCAAGTAAACAATTTAGGACGCTTGGGGCAAGTCAAGGTTAAGGAATTTATCAATAAGGGCAAAGGTGCCATTGGTATTTGTGCCGGTGCGTATATGTTTTGTAAGACCGAAGGATACCCAAGTTTGCAAATTGCCGATGTAAAACACCTCGATAGAGCCCATTATGCAAGGGGAAGAGGCTTAATTGAATTTAAATTGAATGAAGAGGGTGAAAAAATTTTCCCGGAGTTTAAAGGAATTAGGCAATTTATCCAATATTATGACGGCCCGATTATGCAGGCTTTGGGAAATGACAAAACTTTTACGCCCTTGGCAACATATCAATCGGATATCCATCCAAATGCCGGTGATCCGGTCAATTTTACACCCGGTAAGTTATTTATGTATCACGAGCAAATAGGGGAGGGACGTATTTTTGCCATCGGCGGACATGCCGAATCGACCCCCGGTATTCGTTGGATAATTCCTAGAATGGCACGATGGGTAACCGGAAAAAAACTGGTTTCTTATGATAAAAAATGGATTGACCCGCAACGCAACACCAAAGAAATTTTATTTGATAAAGATTTGAAAAAAATCGAAAAGAAAACTTGGTGGGAGCTTTTAAGTGAAGATGCTGATACACAAATAGCGGCGATGGATAAATTGTATGATATTCGTTCCAGACCGGCAGTTCGTTGGAATGTTGGGTTGCTACGAGACAATCACGCAAAAACAAGAGCGCACGCAGCTGCCCTATTACAAAAAGCAGAATATACCGATGCCTATAAAGATGTAAAGACTGCTTATGAAATGGAAAAAGATGAATCCACAAAAGCAGTGATGAAAAAAGCTATGAATTTTTTAAAATTATAGTTTTTGTTGATAATAAAATTAAAGTGGCTGCCCTTGGGCAGCCACTTTTTTATGTTTTTCGCATAAGGATACCCAAATTTTAATATAAAAATTGCATTTAATAAAGTGTAATTTTAGACAAAGAATGTTTTCTAAACACGAACCATTGCGGTTTGCCCACGGCATACGAAAGTTTTACGTAAATTTAGAGTGGAGCGGACGTTAAAAACAATCTGCTGTTCGAGCATAAGCTAATTTTGATTAGAAATATAAACATACAATAAACTGAAATCAAGTTAATTGCAGAGGCGTAATGCGAGTTCAGATTGTTTAGGAAGCGGAACGTATAAATTAGTAAAAGTTTCGTAAGCCTAGACTTTTTTGTTACTTTTTTGGTCAATGCAAAAAAGTAAAATATTTAATAAATATGATGTCTAAATATTTAAAATTTTATTCTAATAAGAAAGTTCGGAAACAGGAGAAATAATATTTAAGTGGCTGTCCTTGGG
>JANTGO010000172.1 GCA_024763015.1 Flavobacteriaceae bacterium | reverse complement strand
CCAACACCGGTATATATACTGTCGTCGATATATTTATCGTCATAAATGGCTTTAAAACGGTCTCCTTTGTTTAAATGAAAAAAATCAACTGTCCAAGCATAAATATTGCTTAGTTCCATAGCCAACTTCGGACTTAAATTATTGTCGGCAATGTCTTGATATAATGAGTTTTCAATAACAACTTTTGCCTTTTTTCTAACCAATTTTACCGGTTTCTTAATCTTACGCACCTCAATGCTATCTTGTAGATCAATAATCGTATAATCAATCGGATTGTGCTGGTAAATAAAGACTTTTGGAAGTGACAAACTGTCCAAAGAATCTTTTTGACTCAAAATCATGTAGGCCTTACCTAATTTTATTTTTTTGATGTCAAAACTGTCTTTTATTTTGTTGGTAATTTTATAAATATCGGCATAAGGCAAATGATATTTGTTCATTATTTCACCAAAGGTATCAAATTTTCTAATCGTGTCTTGCTGAATTATATAATCATCTTTGATGTATGAAAAAATTTTTTCTACCGGTTTTACCTTCGGTTTGGGTGCTACATTACTAGATTTGTTTTTGGTCTCATTCTGACAAGAAGCCAAAAAGAAAACTATCAATACCACCCACAATCTGCTACTAAGTTTATACCTATATATCTTCATACTATTTAAAACTATTTTTTTGGTAAAAAAGAATCGCAAACAACTATGTAAATGCTTACGAAAACTCAAAATAAAATTATGGACAAATATCCGAAAAAAAACGCTTAACCCATAAAATTCACCACAAATAAAACAAAAAAAAGAAGTAGTACGTTGATATTCAAACACAATGTTATTGTCTCTGTAATTTTTTAGCTCAATTTTGAGTTATTGTTTAAATTTTTTAAGTCAAAAACTAAAAGTACCAATTAAAAGCTATTTTTCTATCTTTGCAAGAAATATGAAAAGTCGATGAACAGAATCTCCGAAACCGTTAAACATATAATTATCATTAATGTTATCATGTTTTTTGCCACTATGGCGATGCCCGAAAAAATGCACAATTTATTTGACATGCATTTTATTTTAAACCCACTTTTTAAACCTTGGCAAATTATTACGCATATGTTTATGCATGCCAATCTTACACATATTGGATTTAACATGCTGATATTATGGATGTTTGGCACACCAATCGAAGAGATTTGGGGCAAAAAACGCTTTGTTATATTTTATTTTGTTGCAGGTTTGGGTTCTCTATTGCTGTATGGTGGCATACAATATTTTCAATTTACAGAAGCTATTAATCAAGCAATGGCAGCCGGAATTCCAAAAGAGAAAATTTTTGACATTCTCAATTCCGGACAGTACTTCAGTAATTTTCCAAATACCGCCATTTATAACAGTGCCATGCTTGGTGCTTCGGGTGCGATTATGGGCATTGAAGTTGCTTTTGCAATGATGTTTCCTAATGTTGAATTAATGTTACTCTTCCCGCCTATTCCCGTTAAAGCCAAATACTTAATCAGTGTATTGGTATTGGGGGACTTGTTTTTTGGGATCACCAGTTTTGACCATTCCAATATTGCCCATTTTGCACATGTTGGCGGCGCTTTGACCGGATTTATTTTAGTAAAAATATGGGGGAAATACCGGCATAAACGATGGTATTAGCATATAACTAAATGACATGAAAAAAGATGAAATCATCAAAAGAATTAAAAAAGCAGATGTGTTGGAAATAAGCATCTCGCTACTGATTTTATTGTTTATTTTTAGCAAAATATTTTTTTCTTTTCACCTGTTTTCCTTAAAATGGATTGCCCTTTCATTTAATAATACTACGGCTTTTGCGCATTTCTGGACACTGATTACGTATGGCTTTTTTCATCAAAATTTAATCGATTTGTTTCTCAACATTGTCCTACTCTTTTATTTTGGGCGCATTTTTTTAGATTTTGCTTCACCTAAAAAATTCACACAACTATTTTTACTAGGTATTTTGGCAGGTGGCTTGTTGTTTATAGGAAGTTATCAATGGTTTCCCGATATGTATGTCAGCAAGAATTATTTAATCGGCGCTTCTGCCGGTATCATGGCGATTATGACTTATATTTCCATGCTCACGCCACACTATCAAATCAAAATACGCTTTGTGGGATACATCAAATTGATGCACTTGCTACTGTTTTTTATCGCTTTTAACCTGCTTCAAATTCCCTTGGGCAACCCGGGCGGTTATTTTGCCCATTTAGGCGGATTGGCAATCGGGTTTATCTTTTATGTTTTGGACTATAAAATTCTTCCTGAAAAAAACATAGCAAAACCTAAGACTTTTGATAAAAAACCACAGCGTCGAAAACAACGTATCGATTTGTTACTAGATAAAATCAATCAATCGGGTTATGAGAGTTTGACAGAAGAGGAAAAAGCTTTTTTGTTTAAACAAAGCAAGAAAAAGAATTAGTTATTATCGTTTTCTTTTTCTCTTCGTTCCCTACGTTTATCTTCTTGCCTTCTAAAAATCAGCACGATAGCTACCAACAAAACAATTCCTGTAACAAATCCGAACAATCCGCTTTTTAATAATTCCATTATATAAATATGTTTTTTGGATAATCAATTTTGGTTAAAAACAAAGCATTTCCGGGGACAGAAAATCCAGCTTTTTGTCTATCACGCGCCTCTATAATCTTTGCAAATTCACCTAATGATATTTTATGCAAACCTACGTCGATAAGCGTGCCTACAATTGCCCGCACCATATTGCGCAAAAAACGATCGGCTGTGATGTTAAATTGCAAGCCATCGTCATGAACCATCCATTCTGCATTTTTAATCTTACAAATATAAGTCTTTACATCGGTATGTGTTTTTGAAAAACTTTTAAAATCCTCATACAACAGCAAAGTTTTAGCAGCAGATTGCATCGCCGGAATATCTAATTGTTTTTGCAACAAGCAAGAAAATTCTTGTTTAAATGGATTCTTTTTTTGGTGAATTTGATAGCGGTAGCTCCTAGCCACTGCATCAAAACGCGCATGAGCTGTTTCTAGAACCGGATGAATTTTGTGAATAGCGATATCCTTGAGCAAAAAAGCATTGAGTTTTTGCTGTAAACCCTCACATGAAATAGTATCTTCTGTATCAAAATGTGCAAACATCTGCTCAGCGTGCACTCCTGCATCCGTACGCCCTGCGCCTACTATTTTTGTTGGCT
>JANTGO010000171.1 GCA_024763015.1 Flavobacteriaceae bacterium | reverse complement strand
TAAATAATAATAAAAAAATTATTAAGCGTTTTTATTTTAAAAAGTTATCAACATTTGCGGCACTTGATAAAGTCAAAAAATTGACTGTTTATTAAAAGTTATTAACATTGTAATTTTTAACTTGAAAAAATCAGATAAAAATTCAGAATATAGATAAAAAACATACTTTAGTAACAACATAAGATTTTGATTATCAATCTTATATCATTTATTACTCCGTTTGTAGTAAATATGCCTAATTTTTTAGAAATAGGTTATTTAAAAATCTGCATTGCCCGGAAAACGAGGGTAGGGAATGACATCGCGAATGTTGCTCATACCGGTAACAAATTGCACGATGCGTTCAAATCCCAAACCAAATCCACTGTGTACGGCCGTCCCGAATTTACGGGTATCGACATACCAATAAAGTTCTTTTTCGTCCACACCTAAGTCACGCATTTTTTGCAACAATACGTCTAGGCGTTCTTCACGCTGTGAGCCACCTACGATTTCGCCAATGCCCGGAAAAAGTACATCCATAGCACGAACGGTTTTACCGTCATCGTTTAAGCGCATATAAAAAGCTTTGATATTCGCCGGATAATCAAAAATAATTACCGGACTTTTAAAGTGTTTTTCTACCAAATACCGTTCGTGTTCGCTGTGCAAGTCCACACCCCAAGCAACGGGATATTTGAATTTTTTCTTTTTATAAGGTTTTGATTTTTCTAGGATTTCAATGGCTTCGGTATAACTCAAACGAATGAAATTATTATCCAATACAAAACTTAGTTTTTCTATTAAGCTTAGTTCGCTTCGTTCATTGGCAGGTTTTTGTTTTTCTTCGTTTTTAAGACGCATTTCCAAAAACTGTAAATCATCAAGATTGTGTTCCAACACATATTTAATGATGTATTGCACAAAATTTTCAGCCAAATCCATATCGCCGGCCAAATCCATAAAGGCCACTTCGGGTTCGATCATCCAAAATTCTGCCAAGTGTCGGCTGGTATTGGAATTTTCGGCTCTAAAAGTCGGTCCGAAGGTATAAACTTTTCCCAGTGCCATCGCATAGGTTTCGGCTTCCAATTGTCCGGAAACGGTTAAGTTGGTTTTACGGTTAAAAAAATCTTCTTTATAGTTTGGCGTTCCCTCATCTGTTTTTGGGATGTTGTTGAGGTCAAGCGTGGTAACTTGAAACATTTCCCCGGCACCTTCGGCATCTGCCCCCGTGATGATGGGCGTGTTTACATATAAAAAATCATTTTCTTGAAAATATTTATGTACGGCAAAGGACAAAGCATTGCGTACGCGCATAATGGCACCAAATAGCGTGGTGCGTGGACGCAAATGGGCTTTTTCTCTCAAAAATTCCAAACTGTGTCGTTTGGGCTGAATAGGAAATTCTTCGGGATTTGATTCACCTAATATTTCCAATGAGTCAACCAATACTTCTACGCGCTGACCTTTACCCATACTTTCTACCAACTCACCTTTTGCCGAAATGGCAGCACCGGTATTGATTTTTTTGAGCAAAGCTTCATCAAAATTTTCAGGATTGATAACCAATTGTAAGTTTTGTATAGTAGAACCGTCGTTTACGGCTATAAAACGATCGTTTCTAAAAGTTTTAACCCATGCTTTTACGGCTATGGGAATATTAAATTTATCGGATTGAATAAAATATTTAATGGATTTCATACAAGTATTTTTTTGTGTAGCAAGACATCATTAAATACGTCTTTGCAAATATTTTGTGAAGTGCAAATTTAGTAAAATATCACTTACATATTATTTTAAAATAATTTGTATATTTGAACTGTCCTTTTAGGGATTCTCAGCAACACAAAGCAAAACAATTTTGTTGTTTTATTGAACAACAACAGATATATTATTATAAAATATTTTAGTTATGAAAGCTTTGTGTTTTTCAGCAGGTTTATCGGCACCTTTTAGTAAGTTAAAACTATATTTTATAGGACTTTTTTTGCTCATAGGCGTGCAAAGTCTTTTTGGACAAGCCTTTATCACTACTTGGAAAACCGACAATTCCGGTAGTTCCAATAGTACTTCTATCACTATTCCAACAACGGGTAGCGGTTACAACTATGATGTGGATTGGAATAATGATGGCACCTATGACCAATTGGGCATTACCGGAAATGTGACTCATGATTTTGGAGTAGCCGGTACTTATACGATTTGTATTCGTGGTAGTTTTCCCAGAATATTTTTTAACAATACAGGTGACAGACAAAAAATATTATCAGTTGACCAATGGGGTACGATTGCTTGGACTTCTATGGCAAATGCATTTGCAGGATGTAATAATTTACATATAAACGCCATAGATACACCCGATTTATCAGTTGTAACAGATATGAGTGGAATGTTTGCTGGCTGTAGTGCGATGAATGAAGACATTAGTGCTTGGGATGTTTCAAGTGTTACCAATATGGTTCTTATGTTTTCAGGTGCTACTTCTTTTAACCAGCCCCTATCTTGGGATACACACAATGTAACGGACATGAACCATATGTTTGCTCGTGCTTCTGCTTTTAATCAGTCATTAATTTTTGATACAGGCAATGTAACGGATATAAGTTGGATGTTTTATCGTGCTACTTCGTTTAATCAAGCATTATCCTGGGATACCGGTAATGTAACAAATATGTCGGGTATGTTTGAAGGTGCGGTTTCCTTTAATCAACTGCTCCCCTGGAATACCGGTAATGTAACGGATATGTCTAGTATGTTTTATGGTGCTATTTCGTATAATCAACCTTTAGCTTGGGATACGAGCAATGTAACTGATATGAGTTGGATGTTTACCAACGCATATACTTTTGACCAAAATATTGGCAACTGGAATGTCAGTAGCTTAACCGATGCTTTTCGTATGTTTTATAATATAACTTTATCCACAGCTAATTATGACGCTATTTTGAATGGGTGGAATGCGCAAACTTTACATTCTTACGTACGTTTTGGCGGTGGAAATAGCCATTATTGTCATGCAGGAGTTGCAAGGATTAATATGGTAAATTCTCTGCATTGGCAAATTTATGATGCAGGACAGGATTGTACAAATCAAGAATTTATCACTACTTGGAAAACAGACAATCCAGGCACATCAAATATTACTTCCATTACCATTCCAACTACCGGTGGTGGTTACAACTATGATGTCGATTGGAACAATGACGGTACCTATGACCAATTGGGTATTACCGGAGATATCACCCATGATTTTGGTACGGCAGGCACTT
>JANTGO010000170.1 GCA_024763015.1 Flavobacteriaceae bacterium | reverse complement strand
GAAATGAAAGCAAGCATTCAATCAAAAATATTAGCATGGTTTCTGAAGGCATTCAACTTTAAGAAGATAGTTGAGAAAAAAGCCTTTAAAGAAATACCGAGATCCCGGAAAGGATTTGTTCCCCGGAGCATCAAAAGGCGATATTTGATTAATCCTGATATATTTAACGATAATGAAATAGCAACCTTTGAGAAAAAGGAAAGAGTAACAAAGAACCATATCATCTTCTTTCATGGAGGAGCCTATATTTTTGAAGCATCACCTAGTCATTGGAGACTGGCAAAACAAATTGTTAACAATAGCTTTTGCCGGATGACTCTTATTGATTATCCTTTGGCATCTGAGCATAATTATCAAGAAACCTTCACGGCAATAAGCGGTGCATATGAAAAGCTGACAAACCATTATCCCGGAGACAATTTTATATTAATGGGGGATTCCGCAGGCGGAGGACTGGCCCTTGCTTTTGCTCAAAAATTGATTAAAGAAATACATCAAAAACTTCCTGCTAAAATTGTTTTGTTATCACCCTGGTTGGATTTAACCATGTCAAATCCTGATATAAAAAATCAGGAAAGCTTAGATTATATCCTGACTGTAAAAATGCTTAAGCATGCAGCGACGAAATACTCAAACGGATATAATCCTATTCAGTATTTATTATCCCCCATTCATAGTGATTTTAAAGAAATACCTGAAACATTAATCTTCTGTGGTACAGAAGAACTGTTTTATCCGGATTGTATAAAACTCAAATCTATGATTGTTTCTGATAATCCGGGGATTATGTTCAGGGAATACCGGAAAATGCAGCATGATTGGGCTATTTTTCCCATTCCTGAGAGTAAACAGGTTGTTAATGAAATTTGTCAATTTATTAAAGATTAAAAGCTGCCACATGGCATAAGCAATGGCGGGCAAAGAGCTATCAAATATTGATTATTAATAAAATAAAGGATAGTACAAGCAGGAACTTAAATCATAAAAAAACATCTTATGGCATTTTATCAATTTCAAAGAGAACAATATATTCATACTTCTGTTGAAGAGATTTGGGATTTTATCAGTTCACCAAAGAACTTAAAAGAAATAACCCCCAAAAACATGGGCTTCGATATCCGAACACCAAATTTGCCCGTTAAAATATATGAAGGCATGATAATTAGTTATAAGGTTCGTCCTATATTAGGCATTCCTACTAATTGGGTAACTGAAATAACGCACATCAGGAATCAATCTTATTTTGTTGATGAACAAAGAGTTGGTCCTTATAAATTGTGGCATCATCAGCACCTTATAATACCTGAAAAAAATGGCGTTTTAATGAAAGATATTGTGAGTTACCAACCTCCCTTTGGGATTTTGGGTAAAATGGCCAATGCTTTATTTATAAAAAATAAACTGATCGAAATTTTTGATTACCGAACACAAATACTCAATAAAATATTTCCGGTATGAGAATATGGTCTATACATCCGAATTATCTTGATGCTAAAGGTTTGGTTGCACTTTGGCGCGAAACACTGCTCGCAAAAAATGTTTTGGAGGGCAATACCAAAGGGTACAAGAATCATCCGCAATTGATACGTTTTAAAAAAGCAAACGAGCCATTAACGGCTATAAACTGGTATTTGAAATATGTTTACGATGAAGCACAGATAAGGGGGTATCATTTTGATATTTCAAAATTTCAATTAACCGGGAATATTGAAAAACTACCGGTAACTGACGGACAAATGAAATTCGAAAGACAGCATTTGATAAAAAAATTGAAAATCAGAGACCTTAATAAATATAATCAAGTTATTCAGTTTAAAGATCTAGATCCGCATCCTTTATTTTTTGTAAAAAACGGGTATATTGAATCATGGGAAAAAGTAAACTAAATTCTATTTTAAACTTTACTAAGACTAATTTACTGTAAAGCGAAAAATATGATTGACAAAAAAGTAGTAAAAGAGCTTGAAATTCAGAAACATCCGGGTATTTGTCATTTATAACCATCGTTTTGAACGTGGTTTAATAGGGTTACAGCAACTCTTATTCTATGAATAAAAAAGGTAAAATTTAAAAAACGTGCCTTAAAATGTACCGGCACGTTTTTAAATTTTATAAAATATCAGATTTTATTTTAACCATTTATCAAGCCAATTTTTAAACTCGCGTTGCCATAAAATACCGTTTTGGGGATGCAATACCCAGTGATTTTCTTTCGGGAAATAAAGCATTTTAGCAGGAACGCCTTTAAGTTTTGCGGCATCAAATGCACTGAAACCTTGCGAATCTAAAATTCGGAAATCTCTGCCGCCGTGAATAACCATAATCGGTGTATCCCATTTATCAACAAATTTATGTGGTGAGTTTGCATAAGATTTTTGGGCAATTTTATTGTTGTACTCCCATGGTGCACCGCCCAAATCCCAATTGGCAAACCACAACTCGTCGGTTTCGGTATATTGAGCTTCGAGATTAAAAATGCCGTCGTGTGCAATAAATGCTTTAAAGCGTTTGTTGTGATGTCCGGCTAACCAATAAACGGAAAATCCGCCGTAGCTGGCTCCGATGGAACCTAAGCGATTTTCGTCGATAAAAGGTTCTTGTTTTAAGGCATCAATAGCCGAAAAATAATCTTTCATATTTTGTCCGCCGTAATCGCCGCTTATTTGCTCGTTCCATTCTTGTCCGAAACTCGGTAAACCTCTGCGATTAGGAGCAACCACAATGTAGCCGTCTGCAGCCATCATTTGGAAATTCCAACGATACGACCAAAACTGACTGATCGATGATTGCGGTCCGCCTTGGCAATAAAGCAATGCAGGATATTTTTTATTCGGATCGAAATGCGGCGGATAAATCACCCATACCAACATATCTTTTCCGTCGGTCGTTTTTACCCGGCGTTCTTCAACTTTAGCAAGTTCCAATTGGTCGAGCACATCTTTATTTAAAAAACTGATTTGTGTTTCTTTTCCGTCATCGGTAACGGCAAAAATTTCGGTCGGCATCGACATGGATTGTTTTGTTGCAATCAACTTATCGGATAAAACGGCAACCGAACGATAATTATGGTCGCCTTGAGTGATTGCTTTTATTTCGTTGTTTGCCAAATTCAATTTGTAAATTTGAAATCGAGCTTGCCAATCGCTTACGAAATATATATTTTCGCCTTTTGCATCCCATACTAAACCGGTTGCATTTTGATCAAAATTTTTGGTATAATCTTTCTTTTCTTCGGTATTAAAATCATAAACGAATA
>JANTGO010000169.1 GCA_024763015.1 Flavobacteriaceae bacterium | reverse complement strand
TCGGCAGCCTGTTGTGCAATAGGCGTTTCAGGGAAATCTTTTACGATTTTCTTAAAAGTTCTCAGCGCTTTATCATTTTGGTTGTTATTGTAGTAAATCAAACCTTTTTTGAGCAATACAACCGGCGTAAATTTGCTTTTTGGATGTTTGTTTAGCAGCTGATCAAATGCCTGTATGGCTTGCGTTGATTTGCCTGAATTCATATACGTACTCCCCAGTTGGTACAAGGCATCGGGTACGAGTTTTGAAGTTGGAAAGTTTTGTAAAAAGCTATTCAAATCATCGATTTTTTTATTGTTTTTTCCTACAAATCCGTAGCTGATAGCTTTTTGAAAAGCAGCGTAGTCGGCATCGGCGCCGTGCATATTGATGGCTTTGTTATAGGCCTCCATTGCCGGCCAATATTTTTTGGAAGCAAAATAACTATCGCCTAGTCTTAAATAGCTATCTTTTAGTAATTTTGTTTCGGGTTGTGTCTTGATAAATTTGGCGAAATATTGGGCGGCTTTGTCGTATTCTTTCAATTTGAAATAGGTATATGCCAGGTTGTAATTGACCAATTTTCCTTCTTTCAAAAATTTGTAATCATTGGTAGTGGCAAAATCTTCATATCCGAGTTTTGCTTGTTCAAAAAGATGCAAACGGTAATTGGCTTCGGCTTTCCAGAATTTTGAAAGTTGCCTGAATTTTGGATCAAATCCGGTTTTTAACACCTTATCAAACATACTTTTAGCTTGTACATAATCTCCTTCGTTGATGAGTTCCAATCCTCGATAATAAGCTGCTTTTTGATAAGTTTTGGTATTGGTTTCCTTATTTTTTTCTAGGATTTTAATAGCGCCGTCAAAATTGTTTGAGGTGATATAAGAGTTGACCAATAGCGCCTCCAATTCCTGGTTGTAGGGACTATTGGGATATTTTTTGAGATATTTTTGTATGACTTTTGTGCTGTTCTCAAAAGGATTACCGAGTTCATATCCAAGTTTGGCATAATTGTAAAAAGCATCTTCCTGCATTTTTTTGTCAAAAGACATTTCCGACACTTTTTTAAAGGCATTGAGCGCTTTTAATTTTTGGTTGGTTTTTAGATAACAATCGGCTAAATGGTAATACGCATTTTGTGCAATGGTATCGTTTCCGCTTACTATTTTATTGAAATTTGCAATTGCTTTATCATAATCGCCGGACATATAATAGGCATAGCCCAGTTGGTAATAATCGGTGTTGTTCCATTTGCCCTTAACACCTTTGTATGCTTGCAAATAGGGAATGGCTTCTTTATATTTTTTTAGATTAAAATAACTTTCTCCGATAATTTTTGCCAGCTGTGATTTTTCATTTCGATGGGCTCGCGGATAGATTTTTTGTGCTTCATCAATAGCTTTTTCAAATTTACCCAATTTAAAATACATATCTGCCTGATAATAAGGCATTTTTTTGCTAAAACTCGATTGGTCTGCTACTTGATTAAAATATTTCTGAGCCTTAGCAAAATCGTTTAGTTTATAAGCGATATAGCCGTAATAATATTTGGCTTGTGTACCATATTTCTTAGATTTCAGCAATTTTTCAAACAGTCTATTGGCTTGTTTTAGTTTGTTTTGTTTTAGATAGGTGTAACCCAAGTAGAAATTATATTTTTCATAATCGCTTTTGGACAAATCACCCGGATCTACTTTATTGATAAAAGCTTCTGCCTCTTTGAGATTTTTATGGGTAAAATGATAATCTGCCGCTTCAAAATAGGCATAATTTCTTTTTGGATGATTGGGATAATGCTGTGTAAAATATGTCAGCAGTTTATTGGCATTGTCCTTACCGGTACGCACGGCAATACTAGCCAAATAATATGATACGTCACCCAGAATTTGCGGATCTTTGCTTTTGTTTTTAAGCATCTCAAATTCGTAGCCTGCCGCTTGGTATTCGTGATCCAAATAAAGATGTAGGGCATGCAGGTAGGCATTTGCCGGATTGTAATACACATCGGATTGTTGGGCGGACAATCTAAAAGTCCCCAGAAAAATCAGTAGAAAAAATAAAAATTTTTGATACATAAGTAGGTGTTTTTATGAACAGTAATAACGCAATAATCAAAGCGTTTATTTTAATGTTGTAAAAATAGCATAAAAAGTTGAATGTTTACAATAATTTTAGTTGAAGTGGGGGGGGAGAAAAAAAGCGATAACACAATTATATTGGCTACTGCTTTGAATGTTTTCACAACTGAACAAATACCAGAAGGCATTAACGCAAAACTGTGTTCAATATGTCAAAGATACAAAATGCAAGGAATTCACAATTATTTGTTTGAATTTTGCTGATTTTGTATGTACGTTTGTGTGAGTTCGTGGTCATTTGTACACTTTTGTGTGTATTAGTAGGCGTTCATGTGTGTTTGTGTGCAGTCGAGGTCGTTTGTGGATGTATATGTGTGTGTAGATACGCAATGCATGGCGTCTGTACGAGAGTGAAATGGCATCGGTATGAGCACTCGTAGAGACGTTGCATGCAACGTCTGTACCGGCGTGTGTCATAAAAAAATTAGCAATAATCAATTTGAAGCATTAATAAACGCATTTTTTGCAAGGCATTATGCAATGTGTTTCGAACCGTTTGATATTCGATATTTAAGGTGCTTGCAATTTCTTTGTTTTTAAAATTTTGATAATATTTTAGCCTGATGATTTCCTGTTCCCGATTGCTTAGTCTTTTGACGAGTTTGCCAATGATGTCAATAAAAATATTTTCATTTTTTTCAAAATAAATATCTTTTTCTAGGGCTTGCAAGATTAACTTTTCGGCTTTTGCATTTTTATACAGCTGATTTCTAAAAGATTTATACAGATAAGCTCTTACATTTTTGATGTTTTTAAGATGGCTACGATGTTGTAAAATGTACAAAAACATATCTTGAATACAGTTTTCTACGATTTCTTTTTTGGCATAAGATAAACCAAAGTTATATAGCGGCTGGTAAAACTGACTGTAAATATTTCTAAAAGATGCCATATCACCCTTGATAAAACTTGCCCAAAGTTGTTCGGGTGTTTTATGCAAATTACTATGTTCGGTTAGATTTGGCACTTTTTTTGTGTTTTTGAAAAGTCGAATATATCAATTTATTTGCTTAAAAATATGACAAAAAGCAATTATTCGATAAGATTGAAGTATATTCGCAAAAATAATTGCTTTTTATTGTAAATATTAATCCCGGTTTATTTATAAAACAGCATGTTTTTTGTGTAATTTTGCTAAAAAGTTTATAAAAGATGTATTTAGAGGCCATAGGAAAATATTCTTTGATGATGAAACAGGTTTTTGCCCGACC
>JANTGO010000168.1 GCA_024763015.1 Flavobacteriaceae bacterium | reverse complement strand
CAATCGTCCCCACAAGAAATGAATTTTCAGGAATCTCTAATTCTTCTTTAACGGATTTAGTAATTGAAATATTTTTAAACCGGTTCAGATCAATACCATCATGTACAACATTTAATTTGTTGGCGGGAATTCCATCGTTTAGTAAAATATTCTTAACGTTCTGCGACACACAAACAATTCTGTCCACAAAATGATTATTATATTTTTTTAAACTTAAAAATGATTTATTTACAGAAAAATCGACGCGTCTGGCGCCAATTAATTTAAAGCCGGGATAAATCAATTTGGCCCAAAGAGCCGTTGTCAGGTCATGGGCTGTATGGGTGTTCACAATGTTGAATTTTTCTTTCTTGATCAGGCGGGCTAATGTAAATGCCGCTCCAAAATCAAATTCTCCCCTAATCGACAAAGGATGGTGCGGCAGTTTGTTTTTTATACTGTATTCCCATAAGGGGGAATCCGGCCGGCAGATAAGTTTCGATGCAACGCCGGATTCGATTAAGCCCTCAACCAAATACACAACCTGCTGTTGACCGCCGCGCCATTCATTGGCGCCATCGATATGAAGAACCTTTATTTCTCTTTCTTTTTCCATAATTCCCACACTTTAGAATATTTTAAAAAAACATAATAGGCTGAGTTAATCGCTAAAACAAATCCGTATTTTCCATCCAGAATACCTAACTTAATAACATACATTCGAAAGAAGGCCCAGAGCGCCCTGAAAAAAGCGTAATACGGAGTCGATTTTCTACTTTTCTCAAATAAATCCTTAGCGGCCATATCCGTATAATGATTCATCTTAAAAACATGAATTGTAATTGAAGGAATGGAATAGTGCCAAATCACCTCTTCAAGCCTGCCAATTTCACCTTCCATTTCAACGGATTCATGGACGGTTCTTTCATTAAAATTGCCGTATTTTTTATTGAAAAGTCTAAGGTGATATTCATTATTCCAACCGGAATATTTAATCTTTTGACCTAAATAAAATGTTTGCTCTTTTATTTTAAAACCGGCATAGTCTGTACCCTCTTTAAGTATTTTTTTGATTTTTATTTGCAATTCTTCGCTGACTTGCTCATCCGCATCCAAAGATAAAATCCAGTCGTAATTGGCCAAGCCTACCGCCTTGCGTTTAGTCGGCCCAAAACCCAGCCACTCAGAATCATAAATGCGGGCGCCCATTTCTTCACAGATTGCTTTTGTTCTGTCTTCAGAGCCGGTATCTAAAACCACAACTTCATCCGCCCATGAAATTGATTTTAGGCACCGCCTGATATTATGTTCTTCATTTTTAGTGATTATTACCGCTGAAATTTTATTCATTAATATCCGGCCTCATAGAATCAATTAATATTGCGGCACGTTTAGACCAGGCTAGACCTTTTTTATAATTATTGATGTAATTCTTTATGGTAAAATACAAATCTTGGTCCGAAAAGAGTTTATCGATGGCTGCGGCCATTTCGGAAATTTTGTGGGAATCATAAAAAAGGCCGCTTTTCCCCGAGGGAATCAATTCACGCAGTGTTGGGAAATCAGGAGCGATAACAGGGATATTATATGAATAAAAATCAAACAGTTTTAAGGGTGAAGTTAGATAACGATTGAAAAAAGTATCTTCTAAAGGTAAAATCCCTACTTTTATTTCGGCTAAATAAGATTTCATCTTTATTTTATCTACCCAGCCGCTAATTGTTACTTTTTCAGGAAGATAATATTTTTTTGCATAAGATCGAAATTGATCAATTTCATCTATAGATTTGCCACCAACTATTAAGATAGGAGGTTTTGTTTTAGAAAGAGCGGCAGCCTTAAAAATTTGAACAACACCTTTATGCTTATCCAGCGAACCGATGTATCCTAAATATTTTTTTGAGACACTGTATTCGCCTGTAGTTGGTATTAATCCCGTCCTTGCAATGAAAATTTTTAAATCCGGAAAATATTTTTGGTAAACTTCTTTTTGGGTCCTATGCAAACAAATTAATCCTGTTAGTTGATCCAGATATTTCTTTTCCAGCCGCATTTCTCTTTTTCTTTTTTTATCAACATCATCTCTTATGGATAAATCTGCGAAAAAATCATGGCTCTCAAAATATACTGGTAATCCAAGATTTTTTTTAAGTTTTATCAAATAAGGAAGAAAGGTTGTATTTCTTGAAAAAACAGCATCTAATTCTTTTTTTCGTTTTAACTCTTTTAATGTTTTATAAATCTTTTCATAATAAAACTTATGAGCTTTTAGTATCCGGGAAGTAGATATGGGATAAATATTCAAGTTAGGTGGAAGTGACAAGCCGAAGTTTTTACTAATAACTTCGCTGGGCGATTTCGATGAATTTTTACGAATAAAAAAGTAAGTTTTTTCAGTATGCTCGGCCAAAGCAAGGGCGGTCATTGTGGTAAAAATAAAGCAAGGAGATTGCGATGGCCAAAATCCATTATGTACATATGCAATTTTCATGGTTTATTATTTTTGATTTAATTTATGATTCACAATATTTTTTAGGAAACAGTTCCGTTTGATTGTTGTTCTATAATGAATTCCTTCATTAATTTTTTGTATTTTTTCATCCCTCTATTTCTTTTCAATAAATATAAATCCATTATCGCACTGCGTCTATTTTTTTCTTCGAATTTTGTTGTCGTATTGGCATAGTCATGATAAATTACAGTCTCAGGCCAATAGATGATTTTTTTTATTCCATATCGTCGATAAATCTTGAAAGATAACTCCATGCCCTCATGGCCAAATAATAAAGGATTCATACCACCAAATTCTTGGTATATGTTTTTTAATATTGCAGAATTACCTTCCGTATTCATTATGGCAAAAATCGGTTTTTCACCTAAATTATAGTGACTAATCTCTGAAACATCCTGATTATCTGTTTTAGGTAAAACTTTACCTCTAAGAGCGTATATATTTTGTGAAGTAAAAGCATGATTAATAGATTCTAAAAAATTTTTAGATACAATGGCATCATCATCAAGGAAAATTAATATATCACCCCGGGCAAAATGAGATCCGATATTTCTACCTTCCGAGAGGATAAGATTTTGTGGGTTTTTTATGTAAAGCAAATTCATTTCCAGCAATTTTTTTTTAACGGACTCGTTTCCGCCATTATCAACAATAATAAGCTCAGAGTCTGAATTTATTTGCGGTAAGACTGATTCAAGACAAGAGATTAAGGCATTTTGAGTTTTATAAGCAACAACTATGACAGAAAGTACTGGATGGTTTACATTACGCCCATCCTTTTTGAAAAAATAATTGTAATCTATATACTTTTTGTAGCACTCAATTAATTTTTCTGCCCTTATGAATTTTTTTTTA
>JANTGO010000167.1 GCA_024763015.1 Flavobacteriaceae bacterium | reverse complement strand
AAAAAAACTGACGAACGGTAGGAAATAGTTTTTGAACGACACGTTTTAGCACATGAACGACATTTTTCGCCTTTTAAAAAAGTATTTTTTTACCTAAAAAATGAGATTTTTAATATGTTTTTTGTACAAAAACGTCAAATTCGCTTTTTACAACAACAAAAGAATGATATTAATCAAGGAAAAAAACTTTTGCCAACCGGATAAATAATATCAATCATATAGATTTAGTAGTATTTTTAACAATCCCAAATATAAAAGAGTGATAATTCATTGGAACTATCACTCTTTTTTTTGTGGAGTCGGAGGGAATCGAACCCTCGTCCAAACAAGCCAATAACTTGCTTTCTACATGCTTAGTTTGTGATTAGATTTTAGACGATAAGCTGTCCACAAACAAACCACTTATCGCTTAGCCTCTTAAATTTCGAGAAATGTACGAGGCAAGCACTTCTCTAGACTTACTTTTACGAAGCCCCTTGATCAAACGCCGTAAGTCAGGGCTTTTGAGGGACTTCTTGCCTCCTAACCTAGTTAAGACGTGGCTTGATCCGTACTATAATTCGGGATTAAGCTGCAAGAGCGAAGTTGTTTTCGCCGTTTATAAAGTCGATATATGATATTTACGAGCTGTACATCAGCGCTCGGCATGCTTACAAATTATAGGACCTTGCTGTCAAATCCAGTCGACCCCAAATTTTGTTTGGCAAAAATACAACAAATTTCTATTTCGTATTTAATGTATGTTCAAAAACTATAGCTTTTTTAATTCCTCGATTATATCAGAAGCAATCATAGCAAAATCGTGGTGTTTTATGACAAATTTATCTGCCGTTTTGGCGTGTAAATACACAGCCAAAAGCGCTGCCTCTAATGCATGATAGGATTGCGCCAAAAGTCCTGTAATCATACCGGACAACACATCGCCGCTTCCGGCTGTTGCCAGTGCCGGATTGGCAATAGGGTTGATATACAAAAATTCGCCGTCACATAAGGTTGTATAAGCGCCTTTTAAAATTACAATTACTTGATATGTTTTGGCAAATGCCAATAATTTTTCTAACTTTTCGGTATCGTTTTGCCAAGTGCCAACCAATCTTCTAAACTCACCAATATGTGGTGTCAAAATACTCTGTTTTGGCAAATACTTCAAATATTTTTTGTGTTTTGACAAAATATTAAGCGCATCCGCATCCACTACCATCGGTTTATCCTGTTGTTTTAAAAATGATAAAAAGGTCTTTGCGGTCTTGGCATTTGTACCCATTCCCATACCGATACCAATGGCATCAAAATCTTTTTGAATTTCTATTTCTGTCAAATGTTTTTTATGAGGGTCTGTCAGTACCATTACTTCAGGATTGGCCGTTTGCAAAATATTGTAGCCCTTTTGGGGCACATAGGCCGTAACCAAACCGGCACCCATTCTCAAAGCAGCTTTGGTCGATAAAAGCATTGCCCCCATCATACCATAGCTACCACCGATTAACAAGGCATGACCAAAACTGTTTTTATAAGCAAAAGCATCTCTCTTTATTATGATTTTTCTAACTTTATCCGTCACTAAAAAATATGTTGTAGGCATTTTTTTTATAACAGACGGCGATAAACCTATTTTAATGATTTTAAATTCCTTGACATAATCGTGATTTTCCGGAAAGAAAAAGGACAATTTTGGAAATTCAAAACTATAGACCAAATCTGACTTGACAATCGTATCCATAGCATTATTCGACTTATCTGCATAAAGTCCCGATGGCACATCTACACTTATTACAAAGGAATTTGAGGCATTGATAAAACCGATTGCTTGCTGTGCGACACCTTTCGCCGGTCTGGATAATCCCGTACCGAATATTGCATCAATAATAATTGAATTTTTGGGCAATTTCGACATTTTTTCATCATCAAAAATTTGAATTTCTGCATTGGTTTGCATCAATTTATGCAGATTGACATCAAAATCATGAGAAGTATTTTTTGAAAACGGTACAATTATACAAGTCGTATGGTAGTCTTGCTGTGCCAACAAACGCGTCAATACCAAACCATCACCGCCGTTGTTTCCCGTACCACAAAACAAAAAAACCTCTTGTTGCTGGCCGATACGCTTCTCGATCTGATAAAACAATCGCGTAGCTGCGCGTTCCATCAAATCTTCCGATTTTATATTTTGCTTTTGAATACTTTGTAAATCTATTTCTTTGATTTGTGTAGCTGTAAATAATTTTTGAAACATAGCACCTATTATTAAAACTTATATTAATTTTGTCCAAAATACAAATTTATGCATAAAAATCCAAGAATTGTCTTTATGGGCACGCCCGAATTTGCCGCTGTTAATCTCAAAAAATTGGTCGAAAACAATTATAATGTTGTAGGCGTTATCACCGCAGCGGACAAACCCGCCGGACGCGGAAAAAAAATAAAAAAATCTGCTGTAAAACTTTATGCCGAAACCCAAAACATTCCTGTATTACAACCCAAAAATCTTAAATCACCCGAATTCAACAAAGAACTGAAAGCACTCAAGCCTGATATTCAAGTAGTTGTCGCCTTTAGAATGTTACCCGAAGTGGTATGGCGTCTTCCCAAAATGGGAACATTTAACCTACATGCCTCACTCCTACCCGATTATCGTGGCGCTGCTCCTATTAATTGGGCAATTATCAACGGAGAAACCAAAACAGGTGTTACAAGCTTTTTTATCGATGATAAAATAGATACAGGCGAAATTATTCTACAAAAAGAAGTCGATATTAAACCTTATGATAATGCCTCATCACTGCATGACAAATTAATGGAAATAGGTAGTAAACTCATTATGCAAACTATAGATTTAATTGCTTCGAGCAAAGCAAAAAAAACACCACAACCTACTGTAAATAAGCCCAAAAAAGCACCAAAACTCAATGCTGAAAACACTAGAATAGATTGGAACAACACTGCTAACAGTATTCAGAATTTAATAAGAGGTTTATCTGAATATCCGGGCGCTTGGACAATGGTTCACGTAGGTACCGATGATCCTAAAAAGTTTATCATCTACAAAAGTGATTTTGAAAAAATAGCACATAATCATCCTGTTGGAATGATTTTTATAGAGAAAAAAAATATAAAAATAGCTACAAAGGATGGTTTTTTATTGCCAAAAATTGTGAAGTTACAAGGAAAAAAACAAATGGATATCGTTTCGTTTATCAACGGATTACAAAAGAAAAGTTTGTATTTAGCTAATACTAAACTGCTATCAAAATGATGAATATAAAACGTTTCTTTTTCCCTTGTTTTTCTTCAAAAAATTATTCCGTAGCTATGGCTATGCAAGAATTTTTTTCATCAATCAAAGAAAAAATAATTCATTTTCTAAAACATAATTTTAATAACAGTTTAGTATAAGAACACCTGTATATTTATGAAAACC
>JANTGO010000166.1 GCA_024763015.1 Flavobacteriaceae bacterium | reverse complement strand
TCCAAATTTTTTCACCCATAATTTGATAAGCCAAACTTAGCGATAGGACTTTTGAAATACTTTGGATTGAAAATTTTTCTTTATAATCTCCTATTCCAAACCGATTTTGGTCAATGGTAGTAATATGAACACCAAATTTGCCGGCATCGATATTTGCCAACTCAGGAATGTAAGTTGGTAAATGTCCGGTATCTTTTATTTGGTTGATTTTTTGAAAGGTATTTATAATGATTTTTTTAATATCCTTCATTTTATTTAAAAGTATAAGTGGTACCTTCTTTGCTGTCTTTGAGCTGGATGCCAAATTTTAACAACTCGTCTCGAATTTGATCGGTAAGTGTCCAGTTTTTTTCAGCCCTTGCTTTGTTTCTGATATCGATAAGGATTTGTATGACCTTATCAAATGATTGTGAGTTGTTAGCATCGCTTTCTAACTTATGCAATCCCAGTACCTCAAAAGAAAAACTCTTGATGGCTTTTGATAATTTTTCAATATCCGTTTGCGTAAGACTTTCTTTTTTGTCGTTTACAAGGTTGATGTTCTTGACGCCTTCAAACAAATTGGCAATGAGAATAGGGGTGTTAAAGTCATCGTTCATAGCGTCGTATAGGCTGTCAATCCAAGCATTTACATCGATAGAACTCTTGTTGCTACCCGGTAATTTATCGACCAGTTTTATGGCTTCCATAAGTCTTTTGTATCCTTTTTCTGCAGCTAGTAAAGCGTCTTCGGACAAATCAAGCATGTTTCTATAATGCGCTTGCAACATAAAAAATCTTACCACTGCCGGCGAATAAGCTTTGCTTAATAATTGGTTGTCGCCACTAAAAATCTCGTTGGGTAAAAGGTGGTTTCCGGTAGATTTGCTCATTTTTTTTCCATTCAGCGTAAGCATATTGGCGTGCATCCAATATTTTACAGGGTCCTTGCCGTTGGCTGTTTTTCCTTGTGCGATTTCGCATTCGTGGTGTGGAAATTTCAAATCCATTCCGCCGCCGTGAATATCAAATTGTTCTCCTAGATATTTTGTGCTCATTACGGTACATTCCAGATGCCACCCCGGAAATCCGTTGCTCCAAGGCGAAGGCCAACGCATAATGTGTTGTGGACTGGCTTTTTTCCAAAGGGCAAAATCTTGCGGATTTCGTTTTTCTTCTTGTCCGGAAAGCTCACGGGTATTGCTAATCATTTCATCAATTTTTCTACCGCTTAATTTTCCGTAAGTGTCAATTACATCATTGTATTTTTTTACATCAAAATAGATAGAACCCCCACTCTCATAAGCATAGCCTTTGTTTATGATGTCTTTGGTGATTTCGATTTGTTCTATAATATGTCCGGTTGCAGTAGGTTCTATAGAAGGTGGTTGGTTGTTGACCAAATCCAAAACTTTATGAAAGTCAATCGTATATTCCTGTACAATTTCCATAGGTTCCAGCTTTTCGAGGCGTGCTTTTTTAGAGATTTTATCTTCTTCGGAATTGTCTTCCAGATGACCGGCATCGGTGATGTTGCGAACATAGCGAACTTTATAACCCAAATATTTGAGATAACGATAGATGACGTCAAAGGATATAAATGTGCGGACATTTCCCAAGTGTACATTGCTATAAACGGTAGGGCCACAAACATACATACCAACATGTTTGGGTACGATGGGTTCAAAAATTTCCTTTTTGCCACTTAATGAATTATATAGTTTTAGTTCGCTCATACTGTGTTTTTTTTGAAAAATACTATCTTGAAAACAAATATCTAAATATGTTTTGTGTCAAATTTTAAGTAGGATAAAAATGCTTTTTTAACTTCGGGGTCTTTAAATTTTCCTGCAAATTCTCCGGTAATTGTTGAGGAAGATATGTCTTTGATACCTCTGGAAACCAAACACATATGTTTTGCATCAACAATACAAGCAACATCTTTGGTGTTTAAGGCTTGTTGCATTGCTTTGACAATTTGTACCGTTAAGCGTTCTTGTACTTGTGGTCGTCTTGCAAAATAATCGACAATTCTGTTTATCTTAGACAAACCAATCACCTTTCCGCTAGAGATATAAGCGACATGCGCTTTCCCGATAATGGGCAAAAAATGATGTTCACAAGTAGAAAATACGCTGATGTCTTTTTCTACCAGCATTTCGCCATACTTATATTTATTATCAAAAGAGGATAGTTTGGGCATATTTTGGTTATTTAGCCCTTTAAAAATTTCTGTTACATACATTTTTGCTATACGTCTAGGCGTGCCACTAAGACTGTCATCGGTTAAATCCAAACCCAAAATGTCTAGTACCTCTTTCATTTTAGCTTCGATTTTTTTCATTTTTTCAGCATCAGAAACCTCAAGTGCCTCTTGGCGGACAGGTGTTGTGATATCGTCAAATAGCTGTATAACTGATTTTTTCTTATTTTTTTTTGACATTTTATTATATGTATTTGAGAATGGACAAATTTACGATAAATATTTTGTCAATAATTATAATATTTTTATTACTTTTATGACATTAATTAACTCGGTATTTGGCTTTAAATAGTATGTATTGATTTAATCAAAAACGCTTAGCAAACAAGAAAGAGATTTCGAAAGCCTAAACCTATTTATAAATTCATTGTAACTTGCACATATTGAGTGTCATATAACATAAAAACAATCAGATAGATGAAAAAAATTCAAACAAAAGATTTTAAAATTAAACATTCGGATAATGTAAAAATTAACGAGTTGCCTACCCGTGTTGATTTGGGTGCCGATAAAAAGGAAATCGAAGATGAAATTAGAAAAGTAAGACGCAAGCTGGCCGAAATACAAACGGAAATATATGCCGGAGGGACGCCTGCCGTATATATTGGTATTCAGGGAATGGACACGGCCGGAAAGGATAGTTTGATTAGGGAAGTTTTTAAAGATATTAATCCCAGTGGTATTGAAGTGCACGATTTTAAAAAACCGACCGCATTAGAGCACAACCATGATTTTATTTGGCGTCATTATTTGACCTTGCCCGAACGTGGTAAGTTTGGTATTCACAACCGTACCCACTACGAAGATGTGCTTATTGCCCGTATTCACCCGCAATTGGTTTTAAATCAGAACATTTATGGTATTAATACCCTAGAAGATATCGACAAAAAATTCTGGAAAAAACGTTTTAAACAAATCAACGATTTTGAAAGAATTCAAGTGGAAAATGGTATGAAAATGTTTAAATTTTTCTTGCATTTGTCCAAAGACGAGCAAAAAAACCGTTTTTTAAGACGTATTCGCAGAGCTGATAAACAATGGAAGTTTAATGCTGCAGATTTAAAAGAAAGAAATTATTGGGACGACTATCAAGAAGCCTACGAAGATGTGTTAAACGAAACCGCTACCGGACATGCGCCTTGGTATGTAATTCCGGCTGATGATAAGCCGACGGCACGTTTAATTGTGGCCCGTATTTTATTAGACGAATTAAAGAAATTAAAAGTGAGTTTTCCCATTTTATCCGATGAGGAAAAAGCGAAGTTTGACGATTACAAAAAATCTTTATTAAATGAGTAAAAATAATGTAATATAGCACCT
>JANTGO010000165.1 GCA_024763015.1 Flavobacteriaceae bacterium | reverse complement strand
TGGGGGCTAATGTTTTTTTGAATGCCGGCTTGCTTAACGGCATTCTTTATGATATGAAAAATCATTTCCCTGCTTAATGCTTTGCCACGTCTGTTCAGAAATAAAATATCTTCAAAACCGGGGGCTATTTTTTGATGGTTTCTTACGCTATTTTTATATAAATTGATACGTTTTTGCGTATAATCGCTAATGGGCACAAATCGTTGTTTATCGCCTTTGCCGGTTACCCTAATGTAGGATTCCTCGAAGTATAAATCCGAAATGTGCAAATTGGTGAGTTCTGAAACCCGCAAGCCACATCCGTAAAGCGTCTCTATAATGGCAAGGTTGCGTTCTCCTTGGGGCGCAGATAAATCAATAGCAGAAATCATTTGATCTATTTCTTCCAGACTTAAAACATCGGGGAGTTTTCGGCTGATTTTTGGTGATTCCATCAAGTCCATCGGGTTGGTTGTCAAGATGTTTTCTAGAATTAGATAGTTAAAAAACAATCGCAGTCCCGATATAAGCCTCGCTTGTGTCGTAGGGGCGATAAATGCTGAAATTTGGTAGATAAATTCTTTGATAACGAAGCTGTCGATTTGTGTTATTTCGCTAAAATCATAATTTGTTTGTGTAAACCTGTATAACTTTTGCACATCGTTTAAATAAGCGGCAATGCTATTGTCGGATAATTTTTTTTCTAATTTCAAATATAGTCTGAAACCCGATATGATGTCTGTCCATTTTTGCATGTCGCTTTCCGCTTGGTTTTATCTCATTGATATATAATTAATTAACAAATCGATATTTTGTGTTGAGATATTTTGCAATTTAAAAAAAAAAATATCATCTTTGTATCAAAATAATTATACCCTAAAAATATGAAACCACCATGCATAATTCTCTTTACACACAAAGATATGATTATGGTGGTTACATATGTTACCAATAAAAAATTATAAAATTATAAACATATGAAAAAGTATTTGATCATTATCATAGCAGCCATTAGTTTAAATTCTTTTGCACAAGATTTAAGAATTGGTTTGACTTTGGCCCCTACGATTAATTTTAACAAGAATTTACAAAAAGTAGATGGTAAATGGAAAACCATTGAAAGTTCAGGCGGATTGGGTTGGAAAGGTGGATTATTGGCAGATTATCGTTTTGCCGGCAACTACAATTTGCATTCAGGCATTCTTATTCACAGCAAATCTTTTAACGCTGATAATTACAGCGGTTCCGTTACGTCAATTGAAATCCCGCTTGCTTTAAAACTTCGAAGCAAAGAGGTGACTGATAATGTTCACATTACCGGATTTTTTGGTGGAACAGCCGATTTGAATGTTGGTGCCAGATATAAGGATAAAAATGGTGATGAAATTCAAGCTATAGATTTATACAACAAATTTGGCACATCTTTTATGGCAGGTGCCGGTGCAGAATACGACTTGGATTTTGGTAGTGTGGGTATTGGTTTGTCTTATCATTTGGGCTTAACCAATATCAAGAAAGAAAGCGATACTTTTAAAACTATACCAAAACACTTATCCGTTGATATGGTTTTTTATTTTTAAATAGTAAGAACTTATTTACATAAAATTTTATTTAAATAACCTCAAAATATTCACAATTTTGGGGTTTTATTTTTTATAAAAATTAATTTTGGTATTGTTATTGATTTTTATAATTTTATAGCTGATAAAAAGATGTATTTTTAAAGTTTAGATTTCGTCTTTTACTGATTGATAATTTGTATTAAATAAGGATTAAAAAATATGATTATGAAAAAATTATTATACTTAAATATGGTTTTGCTTTTATTACTAACTTCTTGTGGCAATGTTAAGCAAATCCAAAGTTATGTAAACACCGGTAATTATGATGCTGCTATAGACCTTTCTGTAGAAAAATTGCAAAAGAAACGCGGTTCCAAAGCAGGTGATCCTTATGCCGCCTTACTAAAAGAGGCTTATGACAAAGCAACCCAACGCGATTTGGAAAAAATTAATCGATTAAAAAAAGATGTAAATCCTGAAAAGTGGCAAGGGATTTTTGATACGTATTTGCAACTGGATACGCGTCAAGAAAAAATAAAACCGCTGATGCCTTTACGTTTGGTTAAGGAAAACAGAAATTTAGATTTTAATTTTACAGATTATACCAACG
Organism: Flavobacteriaceae bacterium; assembly: GCA_024763015.1. Lineage (GTDB taxonomy): Bacteria > Bacteroidota > Bacteroidia > Flavobacteriales > Flavobacteriaceae > WGBX01. The sequence goes on along the minus strand of JANTGO010000165.1, from coordinate 1,467 downwards.
ACATTCTGGATGCCAAGCACCATCTTGCCGCCCATTTGTATAAAAAAGCCAAAATTTTGATGGCTAAAGGTCAAAAAGCTGATTTTAGAGAAGCTTATGATATATTGGACAATTTAGATAGAATGGACCCCAATTACAAGGATGTCAGAAACTTAATGACGCAAGCACATCAAAGAGGAATGACCTATGCGCTGGTTGAAATAAAAAATGAAACCAATAAAATTCTTCCCAAGCAATTACAAGTCGATATTTTGAATTTTAATTCTTACGGTGCCAATAATTTTTGGGTAGAATATCATAATTACGGGGTGAAAAACTTACAATACGATTATAAGATTAATTTGAAGTTCAAACAAATAAATATCAGTTCCGATCAAGAAAGAGAAAAGGAAATTATTGAGACCAAAGATATTCAAGACGGATATACCTATCAAAAAGATGCCAATGGAAATATTGTGAAAGATTCGTTAGGACAGCCCATCAAAATACCTAGAATGATTACTGTACGTAGCAAAGTGCATTTATACCAACAATATAAGGAAGCACAAGTACAAGCAGAAACGGAAATCATTGACTTGCGTACCAATCAACGCAAGGCAAATATTCCGTTGCAAAGCAGTTTTGTATTTGACCACAGATATGCTACACAAACCGGTGATCAAAGAGCCATACGGAACGAATATATCAATTTTTTAAAAGAAAAACGAGTAGTATTTCCCTCAAATGAAAAAATGGTTTTTGATGCCTCTCAGGAAATAAAAATGAAGTTTAAAGACATTTTAAATCAGGCGGAATTTCTCTAGACTATTTTAGCTTAGTTTTCATTTGGTTTAGAATTGTATTAGGCCTAAAATTTTGCGAAATTCTGCAACTATGCACAGACGTAGCACTCGTATAGACGTTTTACAAAACGTTTCTACGCATAAAAAATACTACGAAATATCATAAAATTTTATCTAGCAAACCCGATTTTCACGACCGCATTATTCGTAACGAAGTGCTGAAATTAATGGCGGGGCTTCGGTACAATTTTATGCATTCTTCGTAAAATCACTCTGCCACCTACAATGCTGCTAATAATTACAAAGCCTAGGTCACTGAGTGGATTTTCTGACTGAAAGGAAGAAAATTTGTATCGAAGTGCCGAATTACAAGTTACTATTCTGCTTTTATTTCGGGGTCTCGGTACTATTCTCCCGACTTGGGTCGGAAGAATCACTCGACCACCTATAATGCTGCTAATAATTACAAAGCCTAGGTCACTGAGTGGATTTTCTGACTGAAAGGAAGAAAATTTGTATCGAAGTGCCGAATTTCAAAAAAGTAAAAGATTTAATAAATAGCAGGGAGACCTAAATTTTGATATATATACTTAGTTGTCAGGTAATTGTAATTTCTAACGAAAAAAGTGAGGGAAACAGGAAAAATATTACTATTATACGATATGATACGAAAATATCCGATTAT
>JANTGO010000164.1 GCA_024763015.1 Flavobacteriaceae bacterium | reverse complement strand
CGATTTTTGCCAAAGGCATAAAGACACTGGATCAAAACGCAGATTTGCACTTGATGATTCAAACGGCTAAGTTGCCTAAAAACTTTTTATACCCCGATTTTTTGCCTGAAAAATTTAGTGCTTGGACACAATGGGAATTTTATGATGATATAGATGCGTCGCAACATGTTTATACCGGCATGGCGCTATCTTTGGATAGTCTGGCAGATTACGCCAAAGTACTAAACGGTACGCGTGCAGTTGCTAATGATTGTGCCGCTTACATTCCTTATGCTGCCAGTGAAAACATTACTTTTTCTTTTGAAGATGTCGATCAATTTTGGCATCGCTACCAAGAAGTTTTTGAAGGCGTAAAAGATGCTGAAAAATCTATACATAAATCTTTGAATGGATTACAATCTATGAGTTTTTTTGTGGAAAATAACAACAAAGGAATGGTGCTGATGTATAAAGATGTGTCCAATTTTATAGGTCAAGAGCCCATTAAAATCAATAATTTTTCTAATATTGATATTTTTCAATCAAGCGATTCTGAACGTATTCATAAACATTTCAAAGCTTTATTGCCCGATTTTGAAGCAAAATATTATGCCAATATTGAAAATTATATTATTCTGGCAGAAAGTGAATCTTTTTTACACAAAATCATCAATGATTATCAAAACAAATACACGCTGGCGATGGACCAAACCAACAAGGATCTTCAAGCGGAATTACCCGAAAATTATAGTATGGTTTACCTTCGTAATCGTATTGGTATGAATGGCAAAAATTATATGATGGCGCATACATACAGGGCTGAGGGCGCATTTGTCTTTACCAATATTGTTTTAAAAGCGCCTAAAAAATCAGGTGAAAGCGTGGTGGTAGAGCAAGTCTTATCTACTAAACTGGTCGGAGATGTACTTGCCCAACCACAATTGGTTTTTAACCATCAATCCAAGGTATATAATATCATTTATCAAAATGCCGATAAAGAATTGGTTTTTATGAATTTACAAGGGAAAACCTTGTGGAAAATCGCTTTAAAAGGGACTGTTGTCGGCAAAATACACCCGGTAGATTTGTTTAGAAATCATAAAATACAATACACTTTTGTAACGCCTCACTACTGGTATGTGGTGGATCGGTTGGGTAGGAATGTAGAAGATTTTCCGGAACATTTTATGCAAAAAATTACACAAGGACTTGCTGTTTTTGATTATGACCGCAACAGAAAATACCGGTTTGGTATCACACAAGGTCATAAATTTAGACTTTTTGACAATGAGGCAAAAAAGGTGAAGGGATTTAAGGTAAAAACAACAGATGAGATCACGGCTACGCCGCAACATTTTAGAATTGGCAATAAAGATATTTTGCAATTGCAGGACAAAAAAGGAAAACTATATTTGTTAAATCGTAGGGGTGAAACCCGTATTAAAGTGAACCAAAACTTTGAAATGAATAGAAACAAATGGGGGCTTTACCAACATAAAATTGTGGGCATTGACGATATCGATCGCATTGTTTCTATCGATACAAAGGGACATATTAAGGAAGGAAAATTGGACTTGGGTGAACATGTTTTATCAAGGATTGCTTTGCAAAAGCTGGCAGCGGTTTCAAATAATAAATTGTTGATTAACAACAAAATAACATCTTTGGATATAGGGAAATATCAAAGGCCTTTTATCGTAAAAAATCAAAAGAAAACCTATGTGTTTTTATCCAATACCGATAATGACAAAATCTACGGCTTTGATGACAAGGGAAACGAAATTCCAAAATTTCCAATCCTAGGACACCGGCTTTTAGATGTTAAGATTTACAAAGGGCGCACTTATATTTTGGCTTATGATACGCAAGGTCAATTGATTGTTTATCGTTTTTGAGTTTTAAAAGATATTTTTGTTAATGTAGGCACATTCCAAAATAAGTAGAGAATAATTTTTAATCTTGCTTTTTTTAATGTCACGTCCTAAAATAAGTCTACAAGTTAAACATTAATTTAAGCGATACTTTTATACACATTTTCTGGTGTTTTATAATTCAAAGATACATGTAATCTTACTTCATTGTACAATTTTATTGCATTTTTTGCAGCTCTTTGTGCGTGAGCTACATCAAAAAAGGTTTGATCCAAATAAAATTCATCTTTCAAGATACCATTAACTCGCTCTGCTATTGCGTTTTCATAGCAATGATTTTCCTCTGTCATACTTATTCTAATATTTCTCTTTTTTAGTTCATTGACATACTGATTGCTACAATATTGAACGCCTCTGTCAGAATGATGAATAAGCCCATCTATGTTTGAAGAACGCCTGAGAGCTAATTTGAGGGCTCTCAGACTTCCCGTTAATTCAAGAGTATTACTCACATCAAAACCGACTATCTTACGAGAATACACATCAGTTATAAGTGCCAAATAACAAAAACCATTTACTGTTCTTATATAGGTTATATCTGATGCCCAAACTTGATTAATACCTTCTATTTCAATATCTTTTATCAAGTTATTATACTTATGAAAGTGATGATAAGAATTAGTCGTTTTAAACGATGCTTTCTTTCTGGTTACCAGCATATTTTCTGCTCGTAAAATATCGAAAAGTTTATCTCTACCTATCTTTAAATTCTGCTCTATAAACTTATCTTGCAGTGCATTGTGTAGTTTTCTACATCCTTCTCTTGGCAAGGTTTCCCGTCGGTTTTTTACCAATGAAATCACCTTTTGTTTTCCCGTTTCATATTTAACAAAACGCTTTTCATATTTATAGTAAGCATCTCTTGTTAAATCGTATTCACTGCAAACTTTTGAAAGATTATAAGTTCCTGTTTGTCTTGATTTATCAACTGTTTTCATTAGGCTTTTGTGTTTAAGTTTTTTTTAATTCTTCTACATCTTTATAGCCTAAGTTCTCTGCTGCTACTTCCAGGTAACTGTCTTGAACCATTTTTTCTAAGTACTTCTTAATCAAAAGGTCTTTTAGCTGTTTTACTTCTTTTTGCAGGGCTTTTAACCTGCTTATTTCATCTTTTGTTTCTACCATAACACGAGTGTTCATTAAGTCTTTACGGTCGTATTTCTTTATCCATTCATTAATAGTACTAGATTGTATACCGTAAATTAATCCTAATTGTCTTTTACTGTATTTTCCAGTGCTAAGTTCAGATAAAATTTTCAATTTAAAACTTTCACTGTAACGTCGGGTTACTCCATCATTTTTATACATAATCTACTTTTTTAGTGTAGACATTTTTTAGGACGGGTCAAAATAAGTGTTAACGGTCTTGTATATGAAAAGTAGCGGATTTTAGGCACTAACTTTTCGGATTTTCACTGACCTTAAATTTATAAAATTCATTTCCGTTTAAGCACTTAAACCGCTATTTTTTATATACGTTGTTACCCACTGGCATTTTTTCCGTTCTGTTATTAGTGTAGGCAAAGACATACTCTTTTGCAATTTTTGGTCAAGTGTTGGCTCGTGCGAAATGTGAAACATTCACGAACTCCTTAAAAAATAAATAAGCTGTGAGTAATTGCAAATGTGTATGGCATTCGGGGTTGGCTTAATTTTCATCTCCGTTTATTGTTTCCATTATTTCTCTAAAACTACTTAATCCTGCTTCAACATTTTCAATTATTTCATTTGCCAAAACATCAGGGTCTGGTA
>JANTGO010000163.1 GCA_024763015.1 Flavobacteriaceae bacterium | reverse complement strand
ATTTTCATTCGTTGCACGAGGGAGTCGAGGGTGGAGTTCGCGGGAATTTCGTGGTAGTCGGAGACGCCGTTTTTGCTGGCTTCGTCTAAGGCTTTTTGGGCTTTTTCGGCTTCGAGTTTTTTGTAGTAGGCTTTGATTTTGTTGATAATAGCATAAATACCTCTAGATGTTTTAACGGAATCATTTAGCAAAGCTTCAAAAAAGTCGCGATCTCCGCGAGCGACTTCAACCGAACCTCTTTGGTGTCCTGTCTGTTTGTCATACATTTCATTATTTTCGGCGTTATAATTGCGTTCAAAAAATTTGACAGATTTCCAAAGTTTATTTTTTATCGTCTCTAAATCTTCCATCGTAAATCCTGTTTCTTTCATTTTCGCCAAAATCTGTGGCGCATCTAAACCCTCAAACATTGCTATCACGCGTTTCCCTTCGGCAACATATTTTTTGGCTTGGTAATAATCAATTGGGTCGCCGTCCATTTTTTCGCGGGAATTTTGGAAATCTTGGGTAGCGTCGTAGGTTTGGGCATCAATACCTGTTTTAACGGTAATTCGCACTTCGTTAACAATTCGGTTATTCAGTTCTCTCAAAGCGGCGGCAGATTCTTCAACGGCTCTATTTTTGACGGCATCCGGCGATAACAATGATTCAATTCCCATAATAATTTATTTTTAAAATGTAAATGTAATAAAAATTATTTTTTATCAATCAGATTATAGCATAAAATTTTGTTTTGGACAAATTTATACAAATTTCGCGGGAATTTTTTTTATTTTTTTCTGTACGATGCTGCATTCAATGTCGGGACTTCGGTACAATTTTTTCGACTTTTGGTCGAAAAAATCACTCAGCCACCTTTGATGCTGCTACAAATTAAAATATGTACCGAAGTGCCGGCACCTCGATACAATTTTACTCATTCTTCGTAAAATCACTCGGCGACCTACGATGCTGCTATGATTAAAATATATTATTAATGTACGAAGTGTAGGACACTGAGTGAATTTTCTGACCGAAGGGAAGAAAATTTGTACCGAAGTGCCGGATTTCAATGGTGGGGTTTTCAAGTAAAATAGGTTTTGTTTTCCAAAATAGTCTAATTACTTTTATGTACGCGATTCAATCGCGCACCAGCGAGGGGAATACAGGAAAAAATGAATATCGAACACCGATTAACGATTTTTGATGTAGAGACGTTTTGCAAAACGTCTGTACAGGATTCGCAATTTTTTAGTTATTTTCTAAAATAAAGTATCAGGTTTTTCCTGTGATTTTTCGTAGCCGATGTCAATGTTTGTGGCATTTTCTTTGGCGGCTTTTACGGCCAGTTTATCACATATTTCATTTTCGGGGTGGTTGTTATGCCCTTTGACCCAAAATATATTGTAGGGGATATCTTTTGATTTTTCTAAAAACGCTTTCCACAAATCAGGATTTTTGGTTTTGGCAAATCTTTGTATGCGCCATTTGTTAAGCCATTTTTGGTTAATAGCATCGACGACATATTTAGAATCCGAATAGATTTCGACCGGTATATCTTTTTGCCTTAGTTTTTTGAGTGCATCGATAACAGCGAGCAACTCCATACGGTTGTTAGTGGTCAGTCTAAAACCTTTTGAAAAACGTTTTTCAAATTTTCCATCATTGGTTTTCATCACGATGCCATAGCCGCCGGGGCCGGGATTTCCCAGGGCTGACCCATCGGTGTAGATTAATATTTTAGGTGTTTGGTCCAAATTAATAAGACTTTGGGAAATCTTTATCCGTCGCAATAATGAAGTCTGCTTTTTGCTTGTGTTTAGGGTCTAATTTGTTGATATTTTCTTGAGATTCTACATCTATTGTCAGGATTTTTAAATCGGGTTTGAGTTGCTTGAGGTACCAGATAATTCCTTGGTGCACATTGGAGTGAAAACTGCCATTGTAGTGGATAAAAATACTGCCCTCTTTAATGTTTTTAGCAATGTTGTATGCCATGGTTGCATCTTTTACCGCTTGTGCTTTTGGCAAGTTGTCGCCGCCGTGTCCAGCCATCATTTTTAGCATTTTTTGATATTGCGAAAGCTTGGCATCATATTTTATGGGTAAAGGCGCTATCCAAGATTTTTCTTTGTCAGACAAGGTGTCTAAAGCTTTAAACCCACCGTGATATACTTTGCTGGCATAACGTCGAGGGATATTGGTGGCTATAAAAGCTAAGTTGTTTTTTTTGGCAAAATCCATCAAAGTTTTGTAATCCGTTTTGAAGTTTGGCCACAAACGTGCTTCTTTTTTTAATGTTTTGTAATCTATCTTGCCACTTAGGTAATCGTCAACTTGCTTTTGATTGTCTGTTTCCATCATTTCGGCACCTAAAACAATTGGTTTCCCAGATTTTTCATACAAATCTTTAGTCAATTCTAATTCTAACCAATGTGCTACGGGGTTGTTGTGCTCTTCTCCAAAAAATACAATATCTGCTTTTTTTGCTTTTTTTAGTAGTTTTCTATAGGAGGTTTTATGACCGTTGATTTTGTAAATCTTATATACGGGTTTCTTTTGTGCAAAAATGCTAGTAAAAGAAATAATGAATACAATACTTATGATTTTTTTCATCTTATGTGCTTTAGTGCGGTTATGAGCACAAAATTACAACAAAATTACCAATGTGTCATTCGTATTATTTTATACCAGCCGGTAAATCTTCATTCTTTTTGTATAAAATATAAGAATAAACAACCGGAACAATGCTTATGATAGCAGTGATGCTTAAAAATATTATGAAATTAAGTTTTTTGTCTAGCATAAGACTTAATATAATGATGACAAGCCCACCTACAAACCAAAGTTTTCCTGCAAGATTGTGTGTTGTGCGCCACACCTCTTTGCTCTCTAATGTCCAAGGGGTACGAATTCCGATAAAATAGTTGGGTTGAATGGTTTTGAAATAATTTCCCAGTAACATAAACAAAGCGCCTATAATTAAAACGATATAGTTTGGATTTCCTAGCGATTGATTTTTGCTAATATATATAATGTAGAGGGCAAGAATAGACATAAAAGCCGTCAAAAGAAATTTTAGACTTTGATATTTTTTACCCATTTTATCAAGACTCTTTTTCGGGTCTATGATGGGTACAAGTAAAAAAATCAAATATATCCCCAAGGGCATGCCCAAAGAAATCCACAAAAGTTCGAATTTATCTCCATAACGATCTATTTCGCCTTTATAATTCCAGTGCATCGGTAATTTTTGAGGTAATTCTTGCCAAATACTAGCCAAGTAAGCAATAGGTAATAGGATTATGATCCAAAGGCCAAAGTCTTTTTTGATGGTATTTTTCATGGTATTTATTTTTTTAAAGTTAGTATCCAATTGAGTAAATCTTCTAGTATTGTGGTGTTTAAGCTGTAAACAATGAACTGTCCTTTTTTTTGCGAACTGATTAAATCTGCCCTTTTAAGAATGTCTAAATGATGCGAAATGCTTGGTTTTGAGATGTTGAAGGCAGCCGCAATTTCGCCGGCATTCAAATCTTTTTCTTTTAAAAGATTAATGATTTCCCTTCGAGTTTCGTCATTGAGTGCTTTAAACAAGTTGTTCATTTGTCCATATTTTTTAAATTAATTAAATATTTAGACAAATATCTAAATAATATTTTAAACGACCAAATTATTTTCTTTG
>JANTGO010000162.1 GCA_024763015.1 Flavobacteriaceae bacterium | reverse complement strand
GGTGGTCGAGTGATTTTTCCGACCCTAAGTAGGGAAAATAGTATCGAGACCCCGGCAATGAAAGCAGAATAACAATATCAAACCCGGCACTTCGATATAAATTTTCTTCCTTTTGGTCAGAAAATTCACTCAGTGACCTAGGTTATGTAATTTAATAACAATTTTTTAGACAGGTTTTTATTAATATTTGGTAGTTCCTATGTAGAAAATTAAAAAAACTGTAACAATTCTCCTCTTTTTGTATCTTTAGGGTGTAATTAAAATAATAATTGAAGGATTCAGCTGAAATAACAAGATTACTATTGGCTTGCAAAAAAAACAATGCCAAGGCACAATTGGAAATTTACAATCGATATTACAAAGCTATGTACAACACGGTCTATCGAATTGTAAATCAGCCGGATGATGCCGAGGATGTCATGCAAGAAGCTTTTATCAAGGCATTTGACAAATTGCATTCTTTTAAAGGCAACAGTACTTTTGGCGCTTGGTTAAAACGCATTGTGGTTAATGAAAGCTTGACGTGGATTAGAAGAAATAAGTCAGACAAGTATGTGGATATCGAAAAGGTAAATTTACCCGAATTGAAAGAAAGCGATTTTGATGACGCCATAGACAAATGTAGAATTGAACAAATATTACAATCGATCATGCAGCTTAATGACAAACACAGAATTGCGATGAGTCTGCATTTTATCGAAGGCTATGATTACGAAGAAATAGGTGAAATTATGCATGTATCCTATGCCAATGTCCGGACTATTATCTCTAGAGCCAAAACAAAAATCAGAGAAAAATTAAACGTAAATGTATCATGATATTCTCAAAAAGTAAAAATAACAATTTTGATGTTTTTGAACCGAAACCGGGTCATAAAGAACGGTTTTTGCTAAAATTACAACAAAATCAGGCCAGAAAATCAAAAAAACGTCGCTATAATTGGATGATTGCTGCTAGCTTTTTGGTCTTGTTGGGCTTGGGCATTGGGGTTTATCACCAAGCGACCTATCAACACCAAGAAACAGCTGTCGTACGGCAGAATCAGGATTATTTTATGGCCATCATTCAAACGGAAATCAAAGAAATCAAACAAGAAAACACACAAGAAACCCAAATTATTTTTGAAGATGCAATGAAACAAATTAAGATTTTAGAAAAAGACTATCAAAAACTGATTCGGGACTATAAAACCAATCAAGATAAGTTTATCTTAAATGCGATGATCGAGAATTTCAACCAACGCATATCTGTCTTAAAAAATTTAAAATCACAAATTGAAGAAATTAAAAATCTAAAACCTAACAAACATGAAACACATAGGGCTTAACATATTATTACTCTGGCTATGCCTTCCCATAAATATACAGGCAAACCACAAAGAAGGACAATTTAAAAAAGAAAAAACACTCCATAAAACTTTTCAAGTTGACCAAAGCGGATCCGTTCATGTCAATAATGAATATGGCAACATCACGGTGAGTACTTGGACACAAAATACCGTTGATATAACCGCCACCATTAGCGTTGACGGGAATGATGTAGATGACGTAAACAGACGCATCAAAAAAATACAAGTATATCTGTCGCAAACAGGTAACAGCATCAATGCCAAAACCATTATTGAAAGCTCGTATAGTTCCTGGAACCTCATTTCTTGGATTACCGGAAATTCGAGTAATGTCAATTTCAAAATAAATTATGACATTAAAATGCCCATTCAACACGATTTGTTTATCAATAATGACTATGGCAACATCTATATAGACGAGCTCGATGGCAGCTTAAACCTAAACGCAGATTATGGCAAATTTGAAATTGGCAATTTGAACAACGACTTCAACAAAATTGTTACCGACTATTTCTCGCATTCTTCCATAGACTTTATCAAAGGCGGGCGCATATCAGCCGACTATACCGGTATCTCCATAGGCGAAGCAGACGAATTGCAAATGAATTGCGATTATACCAAAGTCCGTATTGACAAAATCAGAAAACTCAAATACAATAATGATTACGGAAGCATTAAAGTGATGAACGGCACGGAAATTATCGGTTCCGGTGATTACCAAACACGCTACTTTGCTTATGTCGATTACCTAAAATTAAACTGTGATTACGGATCGGTAAATATTGAAAATTTGTTACCCAATTTTAGCAGAATTGATTTATCTTGTGATTACGTCAAAATTAAGATCGACAACCAAAAACAAGTTCCTTATCGATTTACATTTGACCAAGATTACGGCTGTTTTAAACAAAATGATTTAGAGATATTAAGAGAGATACGCGATGGAAGCGACAAACATTTTGAAGGTTACTATCTGGACAAAAATGCAAAATCTTTTATCAGAATTGAAGAAGATTACGGCTGTATAAAAATTATAAATTAACATTCATCAACAAAAAACCATTTACCATGAAAAAAATCATCATACTAGGATTGTTTAGCTTCATATTTACAAGTTGTCAATCACAATTTTGGAAAGAACCCATCCGAGGCAATCATCAAGTTGTCACTAAAACAAAAGAAGTCGGAGACTTTAATGGCATTGCCATTACCGGAAGTTACGAAGTTATCCTACAAAAAGGCAAGGAAGGAAAATTGCAAATAACGGCAGACGAAAACCTATTGCCGATAATTGAGACCTATGTAAAAGGAAGAAAATTATACATCAGAACCAACAAAAAATTCGACATAAAAAAATATACACACTTGCAAGTAATCGTACCGGTAGAAGATATCGATAAAATTTCAATCACAGGTAGCGGTTCCGTAAATTCGGATAGCCCGTGGCCATTTGAGGATATAAAATTAAGCATTACCGGTTCGGGAAAAATTGATTTAGATCTAAAATCCGATCAAGTAAAAGCATCTGTAACCGGCTCCGGCGGCATTTATTTACAAGGCACCGCGCAAGAAGCTAGCTTCTCCGTTACCGGCTCAGGCAGTGTTTACGCACAAAACCTAAAAGCCGATGAAGCAAAAGCACGTATAACCGGGTCGGGACAAATCAAATTAAGGGCGATCTCGCAATTAGATGCCAATGTAACGGGTTCCGGTGACATTATTTATTTGGGTACGCCCGAACACATCAAAAGCAAAGTTTTGGGTTCGGGCAGTATTTATGGGAAATAATATATTTATCCATTGATTTTATAATTAACGAAAAGTTTCAAGTTTGTCTTGGGGCTTTTTTGAAATCAAGCACTTCGATACAAATTTTCCTCTTTTCACTCAGAAAATTCACTCTGTGACCTTCGCTTTGTAATTTATAGCAGTTACGTAGGTGGGTGTAGAGACGTTGCGGCGCAACGTCTTTACGTTGAGGAATACGAAACAACTGGGACAGCATAGAAATAGGTGTTTGCCATAATCTGTTTTGTTGTGAAAAGGTCGCCCCATTGGGGCTAATCATATTACTATTATTGTATTCTACAAACAGGTTGCTCCTACGGAGCTTTTCATTAGCATTTATCTTATTGATGCCTCTATATATTTTAAAATTGAGCACTTCGGTACAATTTCAATTCCTTGCAATCATTGAAATCACTCAGTGACCTTTGCTTTGTAATTTAAAGCAGCTGCGTAGGTGGTCGAGTGATTTTTCCGACCCTAAGTAGGGAAAATAGTATCGAGACCCCGGCAATGAAAGCAGAATAACAATATCAAACCCGGCACTTCGA
>JANTGO010000161.1 GCA_024763015.1 Flavobacteriaceae bacterium | reverse complement strand
TTTTAAAGGATAGATTTTGGATTTTAAATTTTAGATTCTAAATGAAAAGTAATTTTAGGAAGGATTCAGGTGTTGACAGTTAGAGCTCAAGGTCATCTGCCGGGCTGGCAATTTTATTAATGGAATATGAAGACACGTGCGTATAAATTTGAGTGGTTTCCAAGCGTTTATGCCCAAGCAGTTCCTGAATATAGCGGATGTCCGTGCCATCATCTAGCAGATGGGTAGCAAAGCTGTGACGCAGAGTATGCACGGTGGCTTGTTTACGGATGCCGGCCTTTTTTAGGGCAGTTTTAAAAACAGTTTGCACACTCTTCGGGCTGTATTTGCCACCTTTTTGTCCCTCAAAAACATATTCTGTGGGATGATATTTTTTATAGTATTGTCGTAAAAGTGTTAAGGCATTCTGCGAAAGCATCACATAACGGTCTTTTTTTCCCTTCCCTTGGCACACCTTAATTTTCATAGCAGAGGAATCGATATCTTCCAATCTGAGATTAAGCAGCTCGCCCAAACGCAGGCCGGCGGAATACAGCAGCAGCAACATAGCTTTATGTTTGATATTACTTGTAACTCTAAGAATTTTTTTTATATCTTCTTTGGAAAGAACCAGAGGCAGTTTGTGGGGTTTGCGCAGTTCAATATTTAAAGCTTGTGGCGCCTCTTTGTGCAATACCTTTATGTACAAATAACGTATGGAGGCTATTACCTGCTTCATGGAGGAGAAGGAGTAGTTTCTTTCTTTAGCGCAAAAATGCAAATAATCGTTTATATCCTTGTTGCTAATTTTTTTTACGTTTAAATTTTCTATATATTCCAGAAAGAGCTTAAGAGCGGACGTATATCCTTTTACGGTTTGCGCTGAGTAGTTTTCAATTTCGAGTTGCTGGCTAAAGCGATGGATTAATTCTTGTTTTTTCATATTTGAATGGTTAATTTTCGTGATAAACGAAACTGAATATAACATATATTCCCAACAAACGCAATGCGTTTATTGAGACGTTGTGTTTCAGTTTAAAAAAGACATCATTGAATATTAGGATAAAATGAGAAAAATGAGTTTTAAAAACAAAAATTTAACTATAATTGGACTGATTTTATTAATGTTCAATTACTCATTTTCGCAAAGTATAACTGATTATAAAATAGAAATTGATAAAGAATTATGGAAAACAGAACCCATGTATCCATTGAAATATATTGACAAAAAATATTTAAATGACGGAAATCTTTATATTCATTTTCAATCAGCATTTAAGCATGACTCCGTTCAAATTAAAATTAACGATCAACTCTATGGAATTTATGAATTAACAACAGAACGGAGTACCGAAGTAGCAGATGTAATTCAAATACCAGGCTTTGACAATATTAAAACTGTTAGTATTTCTTTAAATAATGGGAAAGAAGCAGTAATTGAAATTAATAATTTGAATCAACTAATTGTTCGTCATCATAAGAAAATACTTTTTATTGGTTTCAGGAAGCATGTACCATATTACGAATAGAATTAAGTAGATTTACATTGATTGAAAGAATAAAAAAACCGAAAACACAACAGCAAATTATACGCCATAGCCGGGTTTGGTCTTCGTTAGAAAATTTATTGTAAATTTAACCCATCATACTAATAAGAAAAATACGTGAAATAAACCGGCTACAGCGCATATTTGCAAACCGTTACCCACAAGCAAAACAAAGACCTGAATGTGATAAATTTGCTACAAGAAAATATTGAAATGGAAAGCCCACGCACAAATAGCACATTTGTTTTTTGCCGACACGCAAAATGCCAATCCGAAAAAACCAAAAGAGCTATTTTATTTCCTGCACACGGTAATAATTTATACTTTTATAGTTTGATTAGAGAATTAATATGACACAAAATAAAAACCAAAACCCAGAGCAGATAGCTCGTGATAAAATCGACCAAATGTTGGTAGATGCAGGTTGGGTTGTGCAATCGAAAAAAGATATTGACTTAGGAGCAAACAGAGGTGTCGCATTAAGAGAAAATCAAGCAGACACAAAATTTGCTGATTACATTCTGTATGTTGACAGAAAGCCTTGTGGCGTAATTGAGGCAAAAAGAGAAGAAGAAGGACACAGGTTAACTGTTGCCGAAGACCAAGCGGCTGAATATGCAAAAGCAAAACTCAAATATTTAGACAACGACCCTTTGCCTTTCGTTTTTGAAAGCACAGGAACAATTACACGATTTAGAGATACACGTGACCCCAAACCAAGAGGAAGAACTGTTTTTAGTTTTTTCAGACCAGAAACACTTGCCGAATGGCTGAAAAAAGAAAAGAGCCTTAGAGCACGCTTACAAGATATTCCCGAACTAAATATTGAAGGATTAAGACCTGCTCAGATTAATGCGATTGATAATCTTGAAAAATCATTTAAAAAGAATAAACCCAAAGCTTTAATTCAAATGGCTACGGGAGCGGGAAAAACATTTACCGCAGCTACTTTTGTGTATCGTTTATTGAAATATGCCGATGCTAAAAGAATTTTGTTTCTTGTTGATACTAAAAACTTAGGCGAACAGGCTGAACAAGAATTTATGAGTTTTCAGCCAAACGATATTAATCGAAAATTTACAGAACTTTATAATGTTCAAAGACTAACATCAAGTTATATTCCAACGGACAGCCAAGTTTGTATTTCTACTATTCAGAGAATGTATGCCATTTTAAAAGGCGAAGAATTGGAAGAGGGTGCAGAAGATGCAAACCCAAATGAAAATACTTGGATGCAAAAACAACTGAATAAAAAACAGGCGATGCCTGTTGAGTATTCAGCAAAAGTGCCACTTGAAATGTTCGATTTTGTGGTAATTGACGAATGTCATCGTTCAATTTATAATCTTTGGAAACAAGTGTTAGACTATTTCGATGCTTTTTTAATTGGATTAACGGCAACGCCAGATAAAAGAACCTTTGGTTTTTTCGAGAAAAATGTAGTAAGCGAATACACCTATGAGCAATCGGTAACCGATGGTGTAAATGTGCCTTACGATGTTTATAATATCGAAACCAAAATATCGCAAAAAGGCGATGTGGTAAAAAAAGGTTGGTTTGTTGACAGGCGAGACAAACTAACACGAAAAACCCGTTGGCAACAAGAGGATGAAGACACTGCCTATACCAAAAATGAACTGGATAAAAAAGTGGTTAATCCCGACCAGATTAGAACTATAATCAGAGAATTTAAAAAGGCTCTCGAAACCGAAATCTTTCCAAATAGAAAAGACGAAAACGGAGAATACGAAGTGCCTAAAACTTTGGTGTTTGCCAAAACCGATAGCCACGCAGATGATATTATTAAAATCATTAGAAAAGAGTTTGACGAGGGAGACGACTTTTGTAAAAAAGTAACTTATAAAATTAAAGAAGACCCAAAATCGGTTTTAAACCGTTTCCGAAATTCTTACTATCCACGAATTGCAGTTACCGTAGATATGATTGCCACAGGAACAGATGTAAAACCTTTGGAAGTGCTTCTATTTATGCGTGATGTAAAAAGCATAAACTACTTTGAGCAGATGAAAGGGCGTGGCACACGAACCATCAATAGCGATAGTTTGCAACTGGTTTCTAAAACGGCAAATGCCAAAACACATTTTGTCATTGTGGATGCTGTTGGCGTTACCAAATCTAAGAAAACCGACAGCCGACCTTTAGAACGCAAACCAACGATTGCGCTAAAAGATTT
>JANTGO010000160.1 GCA_024763015.1 Flavobacteriaceae bacterium | reverse complement strand
TTGCTGCCTCGGGAACGGCGATTCCCAATATGGCTTCTTGTTGGTCAAAAACATTAAAACCTTTGCCTTGAGCCGCTTGGGTTAAATCACCGAACTGCATACCAAAACGAATATCGGGCTTGTCATTTCCGTACAAGCGCATCGCATCGGCATAAGTCATTCTAGGGAAATGCTTGATATCTATTCCGTGAATTTCGTGTAGCAAATGCTTGGTCATATCTTCAAAGGTATGTAGAATATCTTCCTGTTCGATAAAAGACATCTCGCAATCAATTTGCGTAAACTCGGGTTGGCGGTCGGCACGCAAATCCTCATCTCTAAAACATTTTACAATTTGCATATATTTATCCATTCCGGCAACCATCAACAACTGTTTAAAAGTTTGAGGGGATTGTGGCAAGGCGTAAAAATGTCCGGGTTGCATACGCGAAGGCACGACAAAATCTCGCGCTCCTTCGGGTGTAGATTTAATTAAATAAGGCGTCTCTACATCGATAAAACCTTCATTTGCCAAGAAATTTCGCACCAATTGAGATACTTTCGAACGAAAAATCAAATTGTTTTTTACCGGATTGCGACGAATATCCAAATACCTGTATTTCATACGCAATTCCTCTCCACCATCGGTGTTGTCTTCAATGGTAAAAGGTGGCGTTATAGCAGCATTTAGCACATTTAATTCATCTACCAAAATTTCTATTTCACCGGTAGGGATTTTAGTGTTTTTACTTGTACGTTCAATTACTTGTCCTTTGACTTGCACCACAAATTCACGACCCAATTTTCGGGCTTGCTCCAGCAATTCTTTGTTATCTTCGTTAAAAGACAACTGCGTAATGCCATAGCGGTCTCGCAAATCTATAAAAATTACGGCGCCCAAATCTCTAATTTTTTGCACCCAGCCACTTAAAGCAACTTGTTGGTCTATGTTTTTGGCAGTCAATTCGCCACAAGTATTTGTTCTGTACATTATATCTTATTTTTTGAACCACAAAGATATAATTATTTAACAAATCTACATTATAATTTTAAACAAGTTTGGAAATCATTGCAAAGTCCAATACCTAAAAATACCCAAAAAAAGATGTACTTTTGCTAACAGAAAAATCTCATATTTCAACCCTAAATGAGCCTAACCAGAATCAATAAATATTTAAGCGAAATCGGATACTGTTCTCGCAGGGCAGCTGATAAATTAATAACTGCCGGAAGGATTACAGTTAATGGAAAAGTGCCTGAAATGGGCACTAAAGTCTCCGAAGACGATATCATCAAAGTAGATGGGCAATTGGTCAGTCAACCCAAATCGAAAAAGAATATTTATCTGGCGTTTAACAAACCTATTGGGATTGTTTGCACTACTGATACCCGTGTTGAAAAAGATAATATCATCGACTATATCAACTATCCGGAACGTATTTTTCCCATCGGACGTTTGGATAAACCCAGCGAGGGACTCATTTTTTTAACTAATGACGGCGATATTGTCAATAAAATACTTCGTGCTAGAAACAATCATGAAAAAGAATATATCGTGAAAGTCAACAAAGCCATAAATCCGAAATTTCTGGAACAAATGCGCAACGGCGTTCCCATTTTAGGAACCCTTACCAGAAAATGCGAAGTCGAAAAAATAAATGCCTATAGTTTTAGAATCATTCTAACACAAGGACTTAACCGCCAGATTAGAAGAATGTGCGAATACTTGGGTTATCGCGTAACCAAGCTTAAACGCATCCGAATTATGAATGTATCTTTAGATATTCCTGTAGGAAAATGGCGACACTTATCCGAAGCGGAATTAAAAGAGATTAACAGATTGGTGGCGGATTCTTCTAAAACAGTATAAAAAGCAAAAAAAATTACTCGAAAATTAATAGGTTTATAAAATTAGTTGTTTTGCAACGGTCTTAATTTGATAATTCCCGGCTTTGAGTTTGGTTTGAAAGCCACCCAAACCATCCGTAATTAATATTTTTTGGATGGGTGAAATACTTATTTTCACGACAGAAACTACTTTGTAAGTGTTTGCATTATACACCTTTCCTTTAACCAAACATTGCGCATGAACAAAAAAAGGAAACAAAATAAATAAGATTAAAGTACGGAAATTTTCATTGTTTTTTAGTTCTCATTTGTGCACCTCAAAGATAAAAACAAAGGATATTATTATGTACTTTTAAATGTTAAATGTTATATATCAAAAACAAAAAAGTGCCGCAAAATGCAGCACTTTTTAATAAATACTTTATTAAAAATATAAGGTATTAGAATCTTAATTTCACACTAAAATTCCAAGTTCTACCCCAACCAAAAAATACACGGTTTTGTGTATTAATCCCATGCCACAAATCACTATTTTGTTGAGGAAAAAGATTTGTTTCAGATTCTGAAATATATTTTTTATCCATCAAATTTTGCACATTCATTAGCAGAATTACTTGTGGAAATTCTTTGTATTTAAAATGATAATTAAGCCCTGCATTGATCAAACTGTAAGCCGGCAACTTTAAAGAACCTTGATGATTTGGATTAGAAAAACTACCTGCATCAATTTTAGCGTATAGATTATCGACATATTGTTGTGAAATATAAAGCTTAAAATGTCGGTTAAAACGATACTGTGACTTTAACATTGCCGTAAATTGTGCAGCATTGCCTACTTTAACCCCATCCAAAAAATAATCTTTGACAGCCACCAATTGTTGCTGAAAATTATACAAAGGAATATCGTTGATATTGGATTGATAGTACCAATCGCCTATGGAAAACATACCGGAAAAATACCAATTGTTAAAATGAGCTTTAGAAACCACTTCAATACCTCTATGCACTTCTTGAATATTTTTAAGAACACCGGAAACCTGTTGATTGTCAATAAAGTCAGAAACACTTTCGTAGCGATCTTTCCAAAGCGTATAGTATAAATTTACAAAGGTATGCCAATGCTCGCTGCTTTGACGGTAACCTATTTCAGTTGAATAAATTTTTTCATTTTTTAATACTGTTGCTATTTCATTATTTGACCAATTTGGGAAAACAGCATTGTATAAAGGTTGTTTACTAAAAAAACCACTATTTATAAAAAATTCATGACGGTTATTGATATTAAAACCCAAACCGGCTTTAATATTTCCACCACCAATCCTTTTCCATTTAGACTTTTGTTGTCCTTTGGCCAGGTTAAAATAATCAATTCGCTGAAAGCCCTGATTTGATAAACCAGCTTGCAAAAATCCTGTCCATTTATCAGTTTTATAATTAATTTGACCAAAACCACCTAACCAATTTATATTAGCTTGATTAAAAAACACAATTTTTTGTAGCTCATCAATACTTCTGAAAGGATTCCAATCATAAGTTGCCGGCTGAAAATCTTTAGGAGTAATTAAATTTCCTGAATGATTAACATCTGAATTATCAAAATAAGCATCAGCCCCCAATACATTATTAACTGCTAATGCATTTTTACCATAAGTCGTTCTTAAATCAATACCAAATGAGGCAGATAATTGCTCATTTGGATTATATTGCAGATTAAATACCCCGCCATACCAAGCATGATTGTTCATAAAGGCGTATCTTGTCAAACCTTCATCAATTTTGTTAATGTATAAACCCTCAGAATCGATTGTTCTATCGGCACCAAAATCCGGAACGTGCCCACCGCTGTTCCAGGTAGTAATATCGTCAAAGCGTACTTGTCCACCTTGATCTTTATAAACCG
>JANTGO010000159.1 GCA_024763015.1 Flavobacteriaceae bacterium | reverse complement strand
CAAACACAAGGAACCGGAAACGTTCCTTTCGTATCAAGAGCCTTCACGATGAGCTTTATGTACAATGGTGATGTGATGGCAAACAATAATATCGTAAACATCGGTCTTACCGGAAACGGTTACGGAATTGTAATCGGCAACTACCAAACCAACAACCGTAGTGGCATATTAGAAATCAACCATCCTATAGACGGCACCGTAGATTTTGTGGTAAAACAAGTCTCGGATAACGAAATAGAATTGCATAACCCTTACGAAAATGTAAGTTACCTATTGGTGGGTTATCAAAAAAGTCATTTCGATTACGACAAACTTTTTTATGAAAACATCACCTATTTCTTGCAAGAATACGAAACGTGGACAAAAACCTATGAAGATATAGTTGATCCAAATGCGGTCTTTAGAGCCGAAAATCACCTAGCATTTTTTGTAGATGGAAATACCAATAGTTTTAATTCGTCAATTGATACACCCAATACCGCTATTGCGAATATTCAATGGGATTTTGCAGGCACCTATGAAGTTTATAATACCGGAACCGAAGATGTAAAAAGTTTGGAATTGCGCTATGACAGCAACAACGGACAAGAAGTATTTGAACTGCAAATTATCAATGATAGCAACATCAGATTGATAAATGTAAACACCGATAATTTATACGAATTTAGAGGTCGTAGTTATATTCAATATATGCGAGCCCACGGAAGACCCAAAGTTTTCAAAAAGAAAATTGATAAGCAACATTACTTAAAATTAAAGTAATTCGCTTATTGGTTATTTGGTTTGTTTGTATCCCGATTTTCTACGAAAATCGGGATATTTTTATTACTACCTATTTATCCAATGACTTCTTCTCCTCGATCAAAGTTTCATAACGAACCGGTTTGTGTGCCGACACCCACGAAGCATAGTCTTTATATCCTACTTTATCTTGGTATAGTTTTGAAAATTCCCAAATATGATCTATCGTCAAATTATCAGGCAGTTCCGAGGTAAATAAATCTGAAAACAAGCGCGAAATTCGATCGTCTGTTTTCTTTCTTATTTCTTGATTATACGCTTCCAATTCAATATCAAATGCTTTAGAATTAACATCGAGATACGTATCCATCAATTTTTTGGTCACCAAAGAACCATGATCTTTTGCCGTTTTGATATTTCCTTTTCCGGTAACGGCATTGCCAATGGCAAACACGTTTTTGTAACCACTTATTGCCGATTGTTCTCCATACGTACGAATGCTGTCGCCGTCATACGGAATACCCACAATTTTATCAGGAATACTACCAATAGAAGAAATAACCTGTTCGGTATCAATCACTTCCGTTTTCCCGGGAATTTGTACCAACTTAGCATTTTCTTTGGTCTCAAATTTTTGTAAAACCAAGCCCGTCAACCTACCTGCTTCTTCTTTAAATAAAATAGGCGTTGCTTCGGGAATGAAATTAAAATGAAATTTCTGTTGGTAATTATCTAATATTCTTTGCGAAACAATTCTTGCTTTTTCAACGGCTTCCTGCGTGCCACCTTGAGGTTGCTTTAAAGGCATATATTTGGCTTGTCTTCTGTATATCAAAGTAGGTGACTTAATATTCAAATCTGAGAATTTTACATCAAATTGTTCCAAATATTTATCCAGTCCTTTTTTCTCCATTTCAAACTGATCGACTAAAAAGTCGTCACCAAATCTTTTCTTTAAGGATTTTTCTGTCAATTCCATCATCATGATTTTCATCACGTCTAACGAAGCCAATCCACCACCAATCAAGACAGCACCCTCTTTAATATCGTATTGAATTCCTTTATAATCGGGCTCGTGTTTGTGGTTGTACCACTTAAGCAAATCATTTTGATAAATCAACTGTTTGTCTTTATAATCATCGATGCCAACAATTGGGAGTGGACGGTCTTTCCAAGCACCATTGGCCAAAAAAACAGCCGTAAAACCAAGTGAAACCAAATCTGTAAATCTAATATCCCTACCGATTTTTAACAAAGGAACAAACCGGACATTGTCATGGTCTAATTTGGCATCGATAGCCACCTCTTGTTTGTCACGTAGGTGTCTATGCCATTTAGGCAAACCATCTTCCAATTTGCCATAAGGCAATGCATTTTGGTCAATAATCATAACATTGATACCCTGATTGGCCAACAAAGCTGCGGCTTCAGAACCCGAAACGCCTGCACCAATAATAGCAACGTAGTGTTTCTTTTTCTGATTTGATTCACTTTCTTTTATCCACATAAATATTTTTTTTGCAAAGATATTAATTCTGTTGTCAAAAAAGATTTTTTTTTGTACATTGAGCAAAACATTTGCTTATAGTATGATAAAGAAAATTTTTGGCACCTTATACCTTGTGTTTATCCTAGCACAAGCACCGGCACAAATCCAAAAAACTGATAGCTTAACTTTGATGTTCGTAGGTGATATGATGAATCATAGCCCGCAAATACAAGCCGCTTATAATGCAAAAAATAATACCTATCAATACACAGAAAACTTTGCCCGGTTAGACAGTATTTTTCATCAGGCTGATATTGTCATGGCGAATTTAGAAACAACGCTAGGTGTAAAACCCTACAGCGGATATCCACAATTCAGCGCCCCAAAAGAATTTGTAGAAGCTGCCAAACAAGCCGGCATCAACCTCTTGGCAACAGCCAACAACCACAGCTGCGACAAAAGAAAAAGAGGAATTATCAATACATTATACATATTGGATACCTTACAAATAAAACACTTTGGCACCTATAGAAATCAAAAAGAAAAGGATAGTTTGTCACCTTTAATCATCGAGAAAAAAGGTTTTAAATTGGCATTTTTAAACTATACTTATGGCACCAACGGCTTGCCTGTCCCCTATCCTACAAAAGTAAATAAAATCGATAAAAAAGCCATCAAAAAAGACTTGATAAAAGCACAGTCTTATAAACCCGATGCTATCATTGTCGTTTTGCATTGGGGAAATCAATATCAAAATAAACCGACAAAAGCACAACAAAAATTGGCAGATTGGCTACACAAAAACGGTGCGCAAATCGTTATTGGCTCGCATCCGCATGTGGTTCAAGCCAACCAAATGACTATGGATAGCATTAGCCATAAACAAAACTTTACGGTTTATTCGCTTGGTAATTTTATCAGCAACCAACGAAAATTTCCCAGAGATGGCAGCATGATTGTAAAACTGCAACTCATAAAAACACAAGAAGCTAAAAATCTTCAACTCATTGCCTCTACAATGCCAATATGGGTATATAAATATGTCAAAAATCTAAAAAGACATTACGAAATCTTACCGGTAGATACATTTCAATATTTACCCGATTATTTTCAAAAAAATACGGATTACCAAAAAATGATGCGATACTTAAAACACTACCAAAAAATTGTGGAAAAGAAATCAAAGCAATAAAACCATAATAATAGCAAATATCCCCATAATATATAAAACGGCATCTAAATTTACGTGTATTTTTTTCTGTTTTTCGCCCAGAAACACCCAAAATATTTAAAAAGTATCCAACAAAATGTGATTCTATAAACAAAGAATATTTTTTAATAACGAACCATTGCGGTTTGCCCACGGCATACGAAGGTTTTACGTAAATTTAGAGTGGAGCGGACGTTAAAAACAATCTGCTATTTGAGCATAACGAATTTTGATAGAAAATGAAAATTGACAATAATAAAAAATTAGATTGATAGCATAAACGTAATGCGAGTTCAGATTGTTATACTAACCTGCTATTAAGATTATGTTTTAGAAAATGAATTATTTTTTCTTTGATTGATGATAAAAATTCTTGCATAGCC
>JANTGO010000158.1 GCA_024763015.1 Flavobacteriaceae bacterium | reverse complement strand
AATTACCCCTCAATATTGGATACCGCTATCGATTCTCTGATTTATTTATTCTTGATACAAATATAGGAATAGGGATAGCATTTATCCCATATTCAAACCATGAAACAAGTGGTGGTGATCTTACCAATTCTGGAAATATTGAAGACAAACCAAAAATAACAATATTTGAAGCAAGTAATAAAAATCCAGTTTATACAGATTTTCATATACAAATTGGTTTAGGATTTGATGCCGGTAGCATCCTATTACAACCTCAAATCATTTATAGTAAAAGTTTTAAAGACTATATAAGAGGTACCTATCAATTTAACGACCTACCTGACGAACCCGATTTTGGCGGTACTTTTTCCCAAAGTGGTGATTATATCGGTTTTCAACTAGGCATACGTTTTAAGAAAAAAAGTGAATAAACCATGCAAAAAAAAATATTGATAGCAGCACTTATTGTACTTATAAACTTTACAGCTTGCATTAGAGAAGTAGATTTAGCATTAGATAAACAAAATACCCTTCCTGTCATCAATGCATTAGTGACTCCTGAGGAGGATATTCATATCCGTCTAAGCATCACTGCGCCTATCTTAGATGATTTACCAATTGTCGTAAAAGAAGCTACGGTTAAACTTTATGAAAACGAAAATCAATTAGACAATCCCGAGTTAGAAGGTGATGATTTTGTATCAAATTATAGTTGTCAAACCAACCAAATCTATAAAATTACTATTGACATGGAGGGTTTTGACACCGCTACCGCCATAGATACCATGCCACAACCTCCTCAAGTATCAGTTGTAGATTTTCAGGAAAATGCCTATACCGATGCTTATGGATCCAGAATGGGTCAAATTATTTTAAACATACAAGATCAAGTAGATAAAGTTAACTATTATGAAATAGTTGTTATTAAAAAATATTATCGAGAAACGTACAATCCAGAAGAAGATACGTTTGAAACGATCTATACCGAAGATCCCACTTCCTTTGATGAGGAACTAAACGACCCTGTATTTTTTAACGAAGATCTGTTACAATATTACCCAACGAGCATGGTTTTTTCTGATGACTTTTTTAAAAATGAAAATTATACCCTTAAAGCTAATTTTTGGAATCACCTAAATGGCGATGAAGAAGACATGACTTACAGCATCATCTTTAGAAGCATTTCAAAAAACTATTACGATTATAAGAAAACTCTTACAAAACATCAAAATTTTCAAGAAGGTGATGTTTGGGAGTTAGAAATTGCACCGGTAGAGATGTTTTCAAATGTAAAAAACGGGCTGGGTATTTTTGCCTGCTATCAAGAAGTAAAATTTGATATGCCATGAAAATAAAAAATCTTATTACTCTTTTCAGTTTGTTTTTTAGTCTCATGATTTTTAGCCAAAAAGTGGTTTTGAGTGGCTACGTAACCGATAAAGAAACCGGCGAAAAACTCATCGGTGCTACTATACATCAATTAGGTACAAAAAAGGCTACAGTTAGTAATAATTTTGGCTATTACTCCATTGAAATTCCTATAGAAAAAAAAGTCAAAATGGTAGTTTCTTATGTTGGATATGAAACTATAGAAAAAGAAATACAAATTGTAAATAGCAAAACTTATAATTTTGAATTAGTTTCAAACAATCAATTAGATGAAGTAGTGATCCAAGCTTCAATGGAAAAACCTATTGAAAAACGTACTGAAATCGGCGTTATTAACTTATCTGTAAAAAAAGTAAAAACCTTACCTGCCATTGGTGGAGAATCCGACATTATTAAAAGCCTTCAACTGATGCCGGGTGTACAACAAGGCAGTGAAAACAGCAGCAACTTATATGTACGTGGCGGCAGTCCGGATCAAAACTTAATTTTGCTGGATGATGTACCACTTTACTACGTAAGCCATCTCGGCGGTTTTATCTCTACTTTTAATACTGACGCCCTTAAAAATGTAAAACTCATAAAAGGCGGTTTTCCAGCCATGTACGGTAATAGGCTATCCTCTATCCTCGATATACGTATGAAAGACGGCAACAATAAAGAGTTTCAAGGCAATGCCATGATAGGCATGCTGGCTTCAAAAGTATCTGTTGAAGGACCTATAAAAAAAGACACTACTTCTTATATTTTATCTGTTCGTAGGATGCTATACGATCTATTGAGTAAACCTATCTCAAGTTTGGCAAGCAACGGAGAACTCTCTACCGGTTATCACTTTTATGATATTAATACAAAAATAAATCATCGTATTTCAGAAAAAGACCACCTCTATTTAAGTGCATATTTCGGAGATGACCGTACTAGCTTAATTAACAAAGAGAAAGAAACTGAGGGAAATGAAAAATTTGAAAACCGGGCTCATCTCAATTGGGGTAACGCTTTGGTATCTTTAAGATGGAATCATATTTTTAATTCCAAAGTATTCAGTAATACAACCCTATCCTACACACGATACCGTTTTATAAGAACTTTTGAATCTATTGAGGAAACTCAAACAGAAAAATACAACTCATACGGAGAGTTTAAGTCAGGCATACAAGATATACAAGCCAAAACTGATTTTGAAATCGGTTTGCATCAAAACTATCAAGTAAAATTTGGGCTTCAAGCAATCTGTCATTTTTTTAATCCCGGAGTAACTGTTTATAATTTTTCTAACCCACAAACATCCGATGAAAAAGAGTTTGGTGCTTCACAACTGAAATCAACAGAACTATCATCATATATTGAAAATACACTTCAATTACCTTACGATATAAGTGCCAACCTCGGATTAAGGTATAATTTATACAATATCAATGGTCAAGACTACCCTTCATGGGAGCCACGATTGCTTCTTAATATCCCTATTCATAAAAAATATGCTTTTAAAGTTTCGTACAGCAAGATGCAGCAAAATATTCATTTACTTACTACAACCGGTATTGGTTTACCCATAGACCTCTGGGTGCCCCCCACTGAAAAATTAAAACCTCAAATATCTAAACAATACAGTGCAGGTTTAGCAAGATCTCTCAAAAACGGATTGTGGGAATTTAGCTTAGAAGTCTATCATAAACAAATGTCAAACCTCATAAGCTATCAAGAAGGTGCTACTTACTTTGGCTCTTCTCAAAATTGGCAAGACAAAGTAGAAACCGAAGGTGTCGGTAAAGCTTATGGCATAGAATTTTTAGCCCATAAAAAAAGAGGAAAAACTACCGGATGGTTTGGTTACACATGGGCAAAAAGTAACAGACAATTTGACAATATCAATTTTGGAAACACCTACCCCTATAAATATGATCGTAGACACAATATTAACCTAGTTGTCAATCACAATTTAAATGAAAAAGTTAAGCTTTCTGCAACTTGGACTTATGGAAGTGGGCAAGCCATTACATTAGCAGGATCAAAGTATGAAATCATCAATAGACCTTTAAATGAAATAAGTGAAGAAGCTAACACCTATTTTGACGACTATATTGAAGCACGTTTTTATGGAGGTAAAAACTCCTATCGAATGAGAGATTTTCACAAATTAGATTTAGGAGCTAGTTTCCACAAAAAAACAAAAAAAGGAGAGCGAGTTTGGCATATTAGCCTGTATAATGCATATAGTAGGCAAAACCCTTATTTTTATTTCTTTGAAGAAGACTCAGAATTTGATAGTCAAGGTTATCCAATTCCCGGCACAAGTGAAATGAAACTAAAACAGATGAGTATGTTCCCTATATTACCCTCTATTAGCTATAGCTGGAAATTCTAAACCTTCACCTGCCGCTCAAATTCTTGTTTTAGGGATATCTGTATTTGTATCTTGGAGATTCCTTTGATCGTATTGATCTTGGTATTTTGAAGTT
>JANTGO010000157.1 GCA_024763015.1 Flavobacteriaceae bacterium | reverse complement strand
TTTAGGGAGCGAAACGTATAAATTAGTAAAAGTTTCGTAAGCCTAGACTTTTTTGTTACTTTTTTGGTCGATGCAAAAAAGTAAAGATTTAATAAAACTACAAGACGTAGGACACTGAGTGGTTTCAATGACTGAAAGGAGTTGAAATTGTACCGAAGTGCCGGATTGTAAATTACTATTCTGCTTTTAATGGTGGGGTCTCGGTACTATTCTCCCGACTTGGGTCGGAAGAATCACTCGACCACCTACGATGGTGCTTAAAATTGTAAAGTCTAGGTCACTGAGTGATTTCAATGACTGAAAGGAATAGAAATTGTATTGAAGTGCCGGATTTCAAAAAAAGTAAAAGATTTAATAAAATAGACATAGAATATTTTTTTAAAGAAAAGCAAGGAGAAGATAAACGTTTTATATTCATTATATTGATAGCGGTATCGTATCAATAATAAGAATAGCTTATCTTTGCCCAAAATTATGAAGTATGGATTTTGAGATTTTACAGAAAGATAAAGACACAAAGGCAAGAGCAGGTACCATAACATTAGCACACGGAAAAGTTGAAACACCCATTTTTATGCCGGTAGGTACCGTCGGTACGGTAAAAAGTGTGCATCAAAGAGAATTAAAAGAGGACATCAATCCCGATATAATTTTAGGAAATACATATCATTTATACCTTCGTCCCGGAACTGAAATTTTGGAGCAAGCTGGTGGTTTACACAAATTTATGGGTTGGGATAGAAACATACTAACCGATAGTGGCGGATTTCAAGTCTATTCCTTGTCAGGACGTCGTAAAATTGAGGAAGAAGGCGTTAAGTTTAAATCGCATATCGATGGTTCTTATCACTTTTTTTCACCCGAACGCGTGATGGAAATTCAGCGTAGTATTGGTGCGGATATCATCATGGCATTTGATGAATGCACCGATTATCCGGTCGATTATAAATATGCCAAAGCATCGATGCAAATGACCAATCGATGGCTGGATAGGTGTTTTACACATTTGGGCAAAGTGCCGCCAAAATATGGTTACGAGCAAAGCCTATTTCCGATTGTACAAGGTAGCACCTTTAAAGATTTACGCATTCAATCTGCCGAATATATCGCTTCAAAAGGCGCCGATGGCAATGCAATTGGTGGTTTATCCGTTGGCGAGCCTGCTGAAAAAATGTATGAAATGACCGAATTGGTCTGCGACATACTACCAACGGACAAACCGCGTTATCTTATGGGTGTCGGTACGCCGATTAATATTTTGGAAAATATTGCATTGGGCGTTGATATGTTTGATTGTGTGATGCCGACTAGAAATGCCAGAAACGGCATGTTGTTTACGGCTTACGGCACGATAAATATCAAAAATGCTAAGTGGAAAGATGATTTTAGCCCGATTGATCCGATGGGAATTACCTATGTAGATACAGAATACAGCAAAGCATATTTACGTCATTTATTTGCTGCAAATGAATACTTGGGCAAGCAAATTGCTTCCATTCATAACTTGGGCTTTTATCTTTGGTTGGTCAGAGAAGCACGAAAACATATCATCGATGGGGACTTTAAAATCTGGAAAGAAAAAATGGTCAAACAAATGGCTGTTAGGTTATAAATCTTTATAAAATAGAATGAAAGTCATAGATAAATATATATTAAAACGATATTTCGGTACCTTTCTAGGTATGATGTTGTTGTTTATTCCTATTTCTATGATATTGGATTTGTCGGAACGAATAGACAAATTTATAGAACACAAAGTACCACTTGGCGAAATTATGGCTTATTATGGCAATTTTTTGCTCTATTTCTTTAATATTTTGTTTCCGATATTTCTTTTTTTATCCGTTATTTGGTTTACTTCGCGATTGGCACAGAATACGGAGATTATCGCCATGCTCAATACAGGAATGCCTTTTAGACGTATGTTGCGACCCTATCTGATTGGCGCTTCTATCATTGCCATAACGGTTTTGTTGCTCAATATGTCAATCATTCCTAAGGCGCGTATCGGATACAATGAATTTTGGGTAAAATATGTGCATAGTAGCTATTACAAAACACGGCAAACAAACGATGTCTATCGGAGAATTGATTCTACGCATTATATTTTTGCCAGCAATATGAATCATGCCAACAAAACGGCTTATAATTTTGTGATGGAAGAGGTGGTAAACAACCAGCTGAAATCCAAATTGTTTTCGGACAGAATTGTATGGAAACCCAAAAAGAATAAATACGAACTTTATAATGTGCGGATTCGAAAATATCTAAAAGACAAGGAAAAAATTATTACTAAGAATAAAATGGATACGGTTTTTTCTTTTACTTTAGACGAATTGACACCGGTAAAATATATTGCTGAGGGCTTGAATTATAGTGATTTAACAAAATTTATCGAAAAGGAAAAACTTCGGGGTTCTAAAAATATTAAAAAATTTGAACTCGAAAAATACAAGAGAATGAGCTTACCTATTTCGGCTTTTATTCTTACCTTTATAGCCGTAGCGATGGCATCTCAAAAAAAACGAAACGGCATTGGTGCCAATCTGGCATTCGGTATTACTGTATCGATGTTGTATATTTTATTTGACCGGATTTTTGGCATAATGGTCATCAATACGGGTTTTAGTCCTTTTTGGGCTGCTTGGCTTCCAAATATTGCTTTTGGTCTTTTAGCTATTGTTTTGGTTTTAAGAGCACAGAAATAATTTTATTAAAAAATCATTGTAATGTACGCACTCGTGGACGGTAACAATTTTTATGCTTCTTGTGAGCGGGTTTTTAAACCATCGCTTCGCAATAATGCTATTGTTGTCTTGTCAAATAACGATGGTATTATCGTTGCCCGTTCCAACGAAGCAAAAGCCTTGGGCATAAAGATGGGGACGCCTGTTTTTGAAATAAAAAAACTGGTGGCACAAGGAAAAGTCGTAGCTTTTTCTTCCAATTATGCCCTTTACGGAGACATGTCTCACCGGATGATGCAAACTTTTGCAACATTTTCCCCCGATATTGAAATTTATTCCATCGATGAAGCATTTTTAGATTTTTCTTCCTTTGGCAAAATCGATTTTAAGCAAAAAGGAATCGATATTAAATCTAGGGTACAAAAGAATATTGGTATTCCGGTAAGTGTTGGTTTTGGGCAGACAAAAACCTTGGCTAAAATTGCCAATAGAATTGCCAAAAAATTTATGAATAACACCGGAGTAGCTGTTATTGATAGCCCTGAAAAAATTGAAAAAGCACTTAAAATGACCGATATTGAAGACGTTTGGGGCATCGGTCGGCGATACAGTCATTTTTTGAAAAAGAAAGGGGTTAAAACCGCCTGGGATTTCACACAATTATCCGATGTTTTTATCAAAAAAAATATGTCGGTGGTTGGTTTGCGTACCAAGGAGGAATTGTTGGGCACTTCTTGTATTCCGATGGAATTTGTGCCGCCTACGCGTAAATCCATTCGTACGGCTCGAACTTTTGTAAAAGCTACTGATTCTTATGATTTTGTAGCGGAAGCTGTCGCTAATTTTGCGGCATCTTGCGGACAAAAATTGCGTAGCCAACAATCGGTGGCGCATTTGTTGACCGTTTTTTTAAGAACCAATCCTTTTGACAAAAATAATCCGTATTACGCCAACAGTTTTAGCATTCAACTCGCTGAAGCAAGCAGCAGTTCTATCGATTTGATTCGACATGCACACAAAGCTTTACAAATTATTTTTAAAAAAGAATATCAATACAAAAAAGCAGGTGTAATGGTTTCGGGCTTGCAGCCTGACAAGCACCGCCAGTTAAGTCTTTTTGACGACGGACATTATCAAAAACACAGCGAAGTGATGCGTGTGATGGACCGCTTAAATGCCGAGAATGGTTACGAGGTGGTAAAAATAGG
>JANTGO010000156.1 GCA_024763015.1 Flavobacteriaceae bacterium | reverse complement strand
CTTTTTCATCAGTCTGACAATCATCTTACATTATTCAACCTAAATACGTTAGAATTTATAGAGATAAATAGACCGGATTTGTTTAAAAAGAATAAATTTATTCGTCTGTATGCCTCGCCTAAAATGCTTCAAATTTCCGGCGAACATTTCTGGGCGCAGCTCAACGATAAATATGAGTTAATCGATATACATTATTTCCCAAAAGAAATAAATAACTCAGCTGTTTTTAGAGATGTCCAAGGAAATTTTTGGTTAAACACTTTTAATCAAGGATTGTTTTTGATTTCAAAAAACAGTCTAAATGCACAGTTTTTTTTAAAAGATGAGCCTATATTATTTATAAAAAAAATTAAAAATGATATTTATGCAAGTATTATAGGTAAAGGAATTTATAAATTTAATCCAAAGAAACAAAAGTTTGATGTTTTCTTTCCTTTAAAAGATTATTGCTATGATATGATGCTAGAGGACAACAATAATTATATCATTTTTGCCAATAGATCTACTTTTGTCAAACATAAGGGGGGTTTAACCGAGTATTTTAGAGTGGGCAGGGGAGCGCTTTTTTTCAAAGGAAATTATTGGGTGCGTTCCATTTCCGGACTCAATGTTTTTACACCTGAGGTTGAGTTTAAAATTTTTATTAAAATACCAGAACCAAATGTGTTGGAGCAATTTCAAGGAAGATTGATAACCGGCACGACCAATGGTTTATATGAAGTAAGGCAAAAAGGTGCTAAAATGATTGACAGCACTTTTGATTATGGGGTTTTAAGCCTGCGTATATTCAATAATTCTTTATTGATTGGCACCGATGGGTATGGTTGCTTTGTCTGGGATGGAAAAAACAACTTTAAACAATTGGAACACACACAGTTTCAAATAGTTCAAGACATTAATTTAGACAAGGGAAAAATATTGATGGCAACACAAAAAGGTGTCCTTGTCTATGATGAAAAGCTTCATTTTGTTAAGACTTTACGCAAAAACGAAGGGCTTTTGTCGGATCAAATAAATAGTGTTTGCACCTTACAAAATAAGTTATTTGCAGCCTCATATAATGGAATATCAGCCATAAATATCAATGAAGAAAGCATATTGCCGATGCAAAATATTTATGTTAAAGAGATTTCTTATGGCAAACAAAAAATAGATACGGCAGAGGCAAAAATCCGTTACCAAAAAAATAGAAATTTATCTGTTAAATTTGGTGTAATTGATTTTTCAGGACAAGAGGAACATACGTATTATTATCGTCTTAGACCCTTGCAAAACGATTGGATTAAAACAACATCGCAGTCGATAAATTATAGCAACCTTGCACCGGATGCTTATCATTTTGATTTAAAAGCCGTTAACCCTTATCAACAGGAATTAGAAAAAAGCTATACTATTCAAATTTTACCTTTGTGGTGGCAAACTACCGTCGCCAAAATCGGTTTTTTTTTAGTGACTGCTTCTATTTTGTTTTTTATTGCATTTTGGCTTAGGAAGAAAGAACTGCGTAAACAGAAAAAAGAATTAATGGCTCAGAAACAAATGGCCGAATTTGAGTTGCACGCTTTGCGCAGTCAAATGAATCCCCATTTTGTATTTAATTCGTTGAATGCCATTCAATATTATATCAACGACAAAGATTTTGAACACTCAGAGTCTTATTTGGTTAAATTCTCAAGATTAATCAGAATGATTTTTGATTTTTCAAGAAAGAAAACCATTTCATTACAAGAAGAAATAAATTTGCTCAAATCATATCTTGCCTTAGAAAAAATGCGATTTGGAGAACAGTTTAACTATTGTTTTCAAATTGATGAGCGTATTGATATAAAAAATTATCAAATTCCAACTATGTTGTTGCAGCCTATTATAGAAAACGCAGTTAATCACGGTGTTTTTCATAAAAAAGGAGCCGGTAAAATTTGTGTTGAAATCACAAAAATATTAGATAAATCTATCCAGATTAGTATCAGTGATGATGGGATAGGCATCACAAAGTCTAAAGAAATAAATAAACATTCTCTAAAAAAACACCTTTCACAATCTACCAAAATACTGATGAACAGAATTGACTTGCTTAATATTTCAGGTTTATGGAAAATAAGTTATAATTTTATCGATTTGGTCGGTAAAAATGAAAAATATAGTACGGTTGTGCGTTTAAAAATTACCAAATTATGATAAAATGTATTCTTGTAGATGACGAACGCAAGGCGTTAAAAATGTTACAAAAAAAAATAAAGGATTTGTTCCCCGATTTTGAGATTATTGGAGCTTATGAAAATCCTTTGGAAGCACTTGAAGCGGTAAAACAAACACCACCTGATTTGCTGTTTTTAGACATTGCCATGCCCAATATGAGTGGCTTTGATTTTTTATCAAAAATTGAAAATCCCGGTTTTGAGATTATTTTTGTTACGGCTTATAATCAATATGCCATTGAAGCTATCAAGCATGCTGCCATTGGTTATATAGTAAAACCTATTGACAAAGATGAACTCATGCAAGCAGTTGGCAAAGCAAAGGAGAATATCAAATTAAAAGTAGCTTATAAAAACAATCGATATTTGTTAGATCTGCTCAATAATAACTCCAAAACCATATCGATTCCTACACAAAACGGATTTGTTTTTGTACAACAAGATGGAATTGTCAGGATGGAAGGAACAGAGGGTTACACCAAGATTGTTTGCAAGGATGGCAAGGCATTTTTAAGTTCTTATAGTTTGGGAAAATTTCTGGATATTTTAAAAAACCCAAAATTTTTCCAAGCACATC
Organism: Flavobacteriaceae bacterium; assembly: GCA_024763015.1. Taxonomy (GTDB): domain Bacteria; phylum Bacteroidota; class Bacteroidia; order Flavobacteriales; family Flavobacteriaceae; genus WGBX01. Next base: position 1,147 of record JANTGO010000156.1, on the reverse strand, counting down.
GATCGCATGTTATCAATATATCATATGTAACCGGATTTTTGAATGAAGGCTACTTAGATATGATAAATGGTGAGAAAGTGCCGTTGTCCAAAATTAAACGAAAAGATTTTTTTGAATTGATGGAAAAACACTAATTCGTTAGTTTTTCGACCAAATTTCTTGTTAAATATGGGTCGGAAATAGGAATTTGTAAGGTTTCACTATGCTTTAAGGTTCTATCGGTATAATAATAAGTTAAAGAAATACCTTTAAAGGGCTCTTGTATGATTTTTACCTTTTTAATGCCTGATAAAGGAAAATCCCAGTTGTGAAAATATCCATTGACATAGGCATATTTTTTGCCGATTAAAACAATACCATCTCCTTTTTTGTTTTTATACCGATAATAATAGGGCATTCCATAAGCAAAGAGTGCCAATAATAATATGAGCCCCACCAAGATGCCCAGCATCGCTAATTTGCCGTCATCAATTACCGCTATGAATATTCCGAAAACAATAATTGAAATAAAGGATATGACTAGCAAAATAAGACTATTTTTAATGATTTCTTTTTGAAACAGTTGTTGTACATAAGTATTTTTTTGTTCGGATGTTAATTGCCATTCAGCGATTAAGCTTTCTCCTGAAATGAGCTTATTTAATTTTTTTTCTCTGCTTCTAAACATTACAGATATAATAATCGATACACTTAATAACAAAATGGACAACATTATTAAAGCAGGATGAATATCTATAATTTCTAAATAATCTATAGCTAAAATCAGTGCAAAAAAGCAAGCAGCAATCCACGACTTTTTACGAATGCCCATTTGATTATTTTGCATTTGTATCTTTTGATTGATAGTAGCAACAATTTTGTTCTGATCCGATAGTTTTTTTATATTTTCCTTTGACATAACGACGATTTTAATGGGTTTTTATCTTTTGTTTCCGGCAAAAATTAAATAAAAAATGCTCATCAGCATTCCTAGTAAAGACAAAGTGGCGATACTGGTAATGGCATTGACAAATAACACGGAGGACATGTCCATCACAAAAGAAATAATCAACAAGCTTTGTAATATTAATATGATGATTGCCAGCCAGTTAATTCGTTTTTCTTTTTTGTTTCTGATAAAATATATCAAAAGCACAAAAAATGAGAA
>JANTGO010000155.1 GCA_024763015.1 Flavobacteriaceae bacterium | reverse complement strand
TTGGATATTTTAAGTTTTTTATCATAAAAAATTGTGTATTAATAATCATTTATTAAATAATAAAAGATTTGTTTAGGAATTAACAGTATATTATTATTTTTGTTAACCTTAATCATTTTTATAATTCAAAAAAACAATGTATTTTTGTTTTTTTAATAAATGGAATGGATATTGCAGGTTGATTGATAAATTCTTTAAAAATTATACGAATGAAACATCTTTTTCTTATTTTTTCTTTTGCCTTTAGTTTTGCAGTATTTGCCCAAGATATTCCCAGTGTCAATATTAAAGACGTAAATGGCAAAGTGGTTAATTTTAAAGACCTTATTTCTTCAGATAAACCCATTATTGTGAGCTTTTGGGCAACATGGTGTGTGCCTTGCATCAATGAATTGGATGCTATTAGTGAAGTATATCCCGATTGGCAAGATGAAACAGGTGTAACATTGATTGCTGTATCAGTAGATGACGAACGTACTGCTCGACGCATTAAACCATTGGTAAATGGCAAGGCTTGGGACTATCTTATTTATAGAGATTTTAATGAAGAATTAAAAAGAACTTTTAACATTGCAAGTGTGCCTTTTGTTGTGGTGATTAAAAAAGGAAAAATAGTCCATACACATTCCGGATATACGCCTGGAAGCGAGGATGATCTTTATGAGATTATTTCTAAGAAATAACCGCCTGTAAAAAATTAGAATTCATTGTCATGTTTAACAAGGAATTTAGAATAATAAATATATGAGACAATTTTTTTTACTATTGACCTTGCTTTCAATATCTTTATTGTCCGCACAGTCCGGAAAAATTTCGGGAGGTTTGGAATCTTATTTGCAATATTACCAAAATGATGCGACAACAAATTTTATAGCGCCAAAGGATAAGTTGCGATCTATGAATTATTTTAATATGCAATATGCTTACAAAGATTTTAGTGGCGGATTGCAATACGAAGCATTCTTGCCTTCTGCTTTTTTGGGATATAATCCTGAATTTAAAGACAATGCTTTGGCAACTTATTATCTTAATTACAAAAAAAACAATCTTGATATAACAGCCGGATATTTTTATGATCAATTTGGTAGTGGATTGGCTTTTAGAGCTTGGGAAGACAGACAGTTGGGAATTAACAATGCCATTAGAGGGCTGCGTGTAAAATATAATTTTGATGATATTTTGGGCTTAACAGCTTTTACGGGCAATCAACGCATTGGGTTTAAATTGTCAGAAAGCAATATATATGGCACAAATGCAGAACTCGATATCACAAAATTGCTGTCGCTAGAAAAATGGCAATTGCATTCAGGATTTAGCTATGTTGGGCGTTATCAAGATGTAACATCGGCTAATAAAGATTTAAAACCGATTGTTGGTATTTATTCATCGAGATTTGATGTAAATGCCGGAAATTTTTATAGCAATTTTGAATATGTTTATAAAGAACCGGATGCGCGTGTTGCCAATGCTGTGCTTTTAGATGAAGTACTCTTTGACGGAAATGCTTGGCTTTGGAATTTTGGTTATTCCAAAAAAGGATTAGGGGTCAATGCTGTTTTGAGGCGTCTAGAAAACATACAAATGTATTCCGAAAAAAATCTAGAAGGAAATCTTTATAATACTGGTGTGATGAATTTTGTGCCCGGACTAACCAAACAACACGATTTTTCTTTAGCGAATATTTATGTTTATCAGGCACAACCCGGTATTTCTTTTGGCGAAGAAAAAGTTGGCGAAATTGGGGGGCAGTTTGATGTGTATTATAATTTGAAAAGAAAGTCGATATTAGGAGGTAAATATGGTACTAAATTAGCATTAAATTTTTCAAGATGGCACGGTTTAGATGCAACTTTTGACCATCAAAAACAAATCTATAGAGCGTCTTTTGCCAAGCCGGGGAAACGTTATTTTCAAGATGTAAATTTTGAAATTAGAAAGAAATTATCCAAAAAGCTTAAAGCAATTATTTCATTTATTGACCTTCAGTACAACAAGCTTAAGTTAGAAGGAGAAGGGGAGATGGTCTATGCCGATATTGCTATGTTGGATTTGGAATATAAATTGCCCCATAAAAAGTCTGCCAGAATAGAAATGCAACACTTATCGACCAAACAAGATATGAAGAATTGGGTTGCCGGACTTTTTGAGTTTAATTTTAACCATCATTTTAATGTATTTGCCGGTGATATGTACAACTATGGTAATGAAATCGAAAAGGTACATTATTTTAATTTTGGGACAACCTATACCAAGTCGTCAAGCAGGTTAAGTTTGAGTTATGGTAGGCAACGTGGCGGCTTGCTTTGCGTAGGAGGTGTATGTAGATATGTACCGCCCAGCAAAGGCGTTACCATGAGTTTTAGCACTTCGTTTTAACTGGAAGAAAATATGGAAGATTTTAATCAAAGATGGCAACAAGTAATTCGTTTTTTTCAAAAGAAATTTACCGAGGGCGAAGCGCCGCAAATGGATACGATATTGTTTTTAATAGGCGTGCAAGAATTGGGAAATGTAAAACCTGTTTTTTCAAAAGATGAAAAGATAAACCTTATGCACATCGCAACATGCAAACTATTAGAACCTTATGGTTACTACGCTTTTGACCATTTTGATGAGGAAGGCTGGCCACATTATAAAAAAATTAAAAATTTGGAAACAATGTCAGCCCAAGAACAAGAGCGATTGATGCAGGAAGCCATTATTAATTATTTTGACACTAACAACATTATATAATTATTTCTTATGTTAAGAAAATTTTTCATTTTACTATTATTACTCAGCTTTTTTTCAGCTTTTTCGCAAGGCATGGCTAAGAGAGAAGCATTGGCGAAAAGGTTTATTAGAGATGCGCATACGCACTTGATGATGGATACCATTTTATGGAAACATCAAGCCAATGTATCCGGACATGTTGATGATTATTTTAAAAAATATGAACTCGATGCAAGTATTGCGGAAGACTATGATTTTTTTCAAAAAAGTATTCAAAATCAATTTACTTTTGCCCGGGACAATATTTATAAACAAGCTATTTATGAATACAAACACCACGATTATAATAGTCTTCAAAATTATATAAAGCAAATAGAAAAAGGCAAAAGAAAACAAGTTGTAAAAACATCAGGTCTGTATAGTTTTGTTAATAACCTGCTTAAAAAAGAACTTTCGGATATTTATAAATATTCCATCCCAAAATACTTAGAATTTATCAGGAAGCGTCGTATGCCTACGCCTTTGGTAATAAAGTTAAACGGTAAAAAGATTTCACCTAAAGATATAGATTTGCATATTTATGCGGTAACCAAAAATTTTGATTACCAAAAGGTTGACATTTTGGATAGAGACAAGTCTTTATTACTCAAACCTGCGGGTTATACGTATAAGCAAATTATTAAGTTAGTCGTTGAATACAAAGGCCAAAAATTTGATTTTAAACCGGATAAAAAAATATTTGACTTACCTAGAAAACTCACCGAGGTAAATAATTTCATGTCTAAATACAGCTATGAAGAGATTCCGGAGTGGAAAATAGGTGTTTCTGAAAAAGGAAATACGGTTGGAATTGTTTTAGAAAATGTCGTGCAAGCTACTATTGTAAAAACAAAACCGGTGATGATGAACAATCAGTTGAAAGATAGCATCATTAAAACCGATTATAAAAAAATTAAAAAATAGTTTTTAACTTTCTCCTGTTTCCCGTACAGGGACCCCCAAATATTAAAAAAATGTATCTAACAAGTATAATTTTAGACAAAGAATAATTCTAAACACGAACCATTGCGGTTTGCCACGGCCTACGAAGGTTTTACGTAAATTTAGAGTGGAGCGTACGTAAAAAACAATCTGCTGTTCGAGCATAAACGAATTTTGATAGGAGAGAATAATTTACAAATAGTTGAAAACTAGATTGATAGCAGAAGCGTAGTGCGAGTTCAGATTGTTATACTAACCTGCTATTAAGATTATGTTTTAGAAAATGAATTATTTTTTCTTTGATTGATGATAAAAATT
>JANTGO010000154.1 GCA_024763015.1 Flavobacteriaceae bacterium | reverse complement strand
CTTTGCATCAAATCACCAATGGCAATTACTATAATTATGGACATATTTATAACCCTAATTCCAATTTATTGTATGGCACAACTTACTATTGGCGTGTTAGGGTAAGAAATGCAAACGACACCTCGCAATGGTCTGATACTTGGAGTTTTACAACTATGGCTAAGCTCGATTTGTACAGTCCAGCAAATAATTCGACAGATATATCAATAAACCCATCATTACGATGCAATGCCGAAAGCAGTAATACAGCTTATGCAAATTACGACTTTGAGATAGACACGATCCCAAGTTTTAATTCTCCTCTGCACCAAATGACCAATGGCAACAACTATAATTATGGCCATATCTATAATGATATTTCCAATTTGTTGTATGGTACAACTTATTATTGGCGCGTCAGGGTAAAAAACACAAACGACACTTCACAATGGTCTGATACGTGGCGTTTTACAACAGATTACGAAATGACAAATGCTCCGGATTTAGTTTCCCCTGTCAATAATAGTACTGATATTCCGTACAGTAGTTTCTCAATAGAATGGAATAGTATTTCCAATGCTAATGCTTATCAATATCAAATAAGTACAACAAATGATTTTTCAAATATTGTAAAATCAGGGAATGCTTCATTAACCAATAAAACAATTACCAATTTACAAGCATACACACTTTATTATTGGCGTGTAAGAGGTGAAAACAACAATGGTTATTCACCTTGGTCTAATGTGTGGAATTTTACGACAGACCAAAATTCGAATATCGATGATGCCACAAATCAATCAGCAATTAAGCTTTATCCCAATCCTGCCAATGACATTATATCTATAAGTGGATTTGAGCATATCTCAAATGTTGAAATATATAATGTTATAGGTAAGCAAATGAAAATTGTTAGTATCAATGGAGTAAAGAAGACTATAAATATAAAAGAACTAGAAAAAGGAATATATTTTGTAAAATTCATCTCTGATAAAAGTTTGATAACTGAAATATTGATAAAAAAATAATTGGTAAATATGAAAGTAGTGTAAAAAATGATGCCTTTTCTTACACATTTAATCATTTAATTTTTTATAAATTAAATCCAATCAACATATGACAAAAATAATCTTATTCCTTTTTACCTGCTACATTTCTACAATCTTCGGACAGTCGCCAAAGCAGTATGATATACAACATCTGCAAGCAAATCTGTATATTCAGCCCCAAGAAGCTTTTGTGCAAGGCAAGTTGGTTTATCGTATAAAAATCTTAAAAAATACGAAGCAAATTTTTTTAGATGCGCCCGGTGTTCAAGTGGAGAAAGTCAAGGTGGGCTGTTTCAAAAGAAATTTTGTCAATGGCAAGAAGCAGTTGATTATAAAAAAGAAATTTAAAAAGGGAAAATTCTACAATATAGAAATAGCTTATAATGTACATCCACACAAAGCGATGTATTTTGTCGGATGGCATACTGATGGGCGTAAACAGGTTTGGACACAAGGACAAGGCAAGGATAACAGTCATTGGCTACCGACCAATAACGATATAAACGATAAATTTACTTGGGATTTACAAGTCGATTTTAACAAGGATTACCAAGTGATTTCAAATGGTGAGGCGGTTTCAGTTACTTCGGTAAACGATAGTATTAATCGATATAAATTCAAACAAGATTTACCTGCTCCGGCATATTTGATTTTTCTAGGTGCCGGAAAATATTCCTTACAAAAATGGCAGACTTCCAAAGGGACTGACTTATACAATTTTCAGTATCCCGATAAATTGCTCCACGACAAAACCTACTACAAATCCAAGCAAATATTTGATGCTTTAGAAAAAGAAATCGGTGTAAAATATCCTTGGAAAAACTATAAACAAATCCCGATTAAAAACTTTTTTTATGGTGGGATGGAGAACGTTTCCGCTACCAGTTTCAATGCGGAACGATATGTCGTTGACAGCACCGCTTTTGCCGATAATAATTTTGTAAATGTATCAGCGCACGAGCTTACGCATCAATGGTTTGGCGATTTGGTGACCGGAAAATCATCTTATGATCACTGGTTGCACGAAGCATTTGCGACCTATTATGCACGCTTAATCGATCAAAAAATATTTGGCAAAAACTACAACGATTTTGAAATTTATAAATATGACCAACAAATAATTGCTGCTTCAAATAGCGACACCATTCCCCTGCATCGTCCCAATGCCAGCAGTTTGACATATTATCAAAAAGGTGCAAGAATTATACAAATGCTTCGCCATAAAATTGGGGATAAATCTTATAGAAAACTCATAAAGCGCTATTTGACAAAATTTGCTTATAAAAATGCAACTACAAGTGATTTTAAAAAGCTGTTGTTTGAAGTAAAAGGAGACAGTTTACCTAAATTTTTCGATTTGTGGTTTGAGACGCAGCGCATTCCAACGTATAAAATTATTCAGAAAAAAGACAGTATTTTAATCTTAAAAAACAGCGAAAATATACCGCTTACTTTTTTGTTGATTTCTGCCAAAGAAAAGGTTTTGGTGACTAGTTTCAAAAGCTTTAAAATAAAAAACTTTGACAAAGTATTGAGTGTTTTGCCCAATCCTGATAACGCTTTGTTGGCAAAAATTGATTATCAAAGGAGTAGGTCTTTTGTAATAAACCAAGTGCTAAAAAGTTCTAATTTTATTGACCAATATAAGGCGATGTCCGATATAAAAAAATGGAAATTTTCTCAAAAAGATTCCATTTTTAATAAATTGATTCATAAGGATTTATATTACCCGATTTATCAAGAATTAATTGCGCAAATAAAAGATAGTTTAAATCCTAAGCATATTCAAATGCTCAAAAATCTTTTTGAAAAAGACCTGAAAACCCGTCAGCAAATAGCAATACAAATCGACAAAATTCCCTTGTCGCTCAAAAAGGATTATTACAGTTTACTTAATGACAATTCTTATCTGACCAAGCAGATGGCATTGTGGCATTATTGGCAAAATTTTTCCGATGAACGAAAAAAAATATTAGATGATACCCAAAATATTATGGGTGGCAACAGTAGGGAATTCAGGATGATGTGGCTTACTTTTGCATTGGTAACGCCCGATTATCATCAAAATGAAAAGAATAATTATGTCGAGGAACTCATCGGTTATGCCGGAGATGCCTACAATATGGATGTGCGCCTGACAGCCTTTGAAACGCTTAGTAGTTTGCAAATAATAACGCCAAAAGTGATTGATAATCTGATAGACGCATCGTTTTATTTCAACTGGCATTTACACAGATCGGCGCGGGTATTATTGATAAAGTGGGCTGAAAATCCAAGATTTAGTTCCTTGGTAAAGCAACAAATAGATAAGCGTTCAAAAGAGGAAATCGAATTTTTAACAAAGTTAATCAATAAATAGATTTATATAAACGATAAATATATGAGTGATTCAAAAAAACAAATCGTCTTACTGACCGGTGCATCCGGTGGTTTGGGACAGGCAATTGCCACCCAACTTTCCTTGCAAAACTATAAAGTTTATGGTACGGGCAGAAAAAAAATGACTTCTAAAGTTTTTATACCCGTTCAAATGGATTTAACCGATAGCAAAAGCATTACGCAAGCGGTTCAACAGGTAATCGAGCAGGAAGGAAAAATCGATATACTCATCAACAATGCAGGTATTGGGATAACAGGAAGTATCGAAGAAACCGATTTGGATGCTGTAAGAAAAGTTTTTGAAACCAATTTATTTGGGATGATGCAACTCATTCAGGAAATATTGCCTTATATGCGCAAACAAAACGAAGGGAAAATTATCAATATCAGTTCCATAGCAGGATATACCGGTTTGCCATTTAGGGGAATATATGCCGCCACCAAAGCAGCGGTTATGCGTATGACAGAAGCTTTGAGTGCTGAGGTTAAGTCGTTTAATATCACTGTAGTAGATATTGCGCCGGGCGATTTTGTAACCAAGATTGCCGAAGGGAGAATCTATACGGAATTAAGCAAAGATTCACCATATTACAACGATTATAAGTTAGCGCTCAAAATGATTGATGAGGAAGTAGCAGCAGGATTAATGCCCGAAATACTCGGCAAGAAATTAATACGAATTTTGCATAAAGACAAAGTAAAATTGCGTTACAATATCGG
>JANTGO010000153.1 GCA_024763015.1 Flavobacteriaceae bacterium | reverse complement strand
AAAAAAGTAACAAAAAAGTCTAGGCTTACGAAACTTTTACTAATTTATATGTTTCGCTCCCTAAACAATCTGAACTCGCATTACGCTTCTGCTATCAACTTTATTTTCAATTAATTGTAAATTTTAATTCCTTATCAAAATTTGTTTATGCTCGAACAGCAGATTGTTTTTTACGTCCGCTCAACTCTAAATTTACGTAAAACTTTCGTAGGCCGTGGGCTAGCCGCGATGATTCGTGTTTAGAAATATTGTTTGTTTAAAATTACAATTAGTTAAATACGTTTTTTAATATTTTGGGGGTACCTGTTCGAAAAACAGGGTAACAAATTTAATTGATATCAGATTTGTATAAATTTTTTGTTTTTTTGTTGGGTGTTGTAATCACACAGCGTTTAATTATTATATGAAATAATATGCCGTTACTCCCGTAGGGATGTCGCGTCCTGTAGAGACGTTGCGTCGCAACGTCTCTACACGCCACGCATACACCACAAAAATCATCTCACGGTAAAAATAAATTTATCTATCTTTACGTTTTTGAATAGAAAAATCATTATCTACAAATGAAAATATTAAAATTTGTTTTTTTAGGATTGTTTTTGCTAGCACTTCAGCAAGTTTCGGCACAAGAAAAATCCAAATTTCACTTTTATGGTGGTTTTGGTTTGGGCGTTTCTACCGACTATTTTTATGTGAGTTTGCAACCCGGTGTTTTGTACGATGTAAGCCATACATACAAAATGGGTTTAGGTGGGCAGTATTCTTATCAAAAATCGAATAAGAGTTATTACGGTGTAAATTATTCCTATAATATTGTAGGTTTTAATTTTCTAAACTTGGTTTATCCTTATAAACATTTAGAGATTTCGGGGGAATTTGAAGACCTTTATGTGATGCAGAATTACAATAAGATTCGAGCAAATTATTGGTCGCCCGCCTTGTTTGCCGGAGTGGGTTACCGTTTTGGCAGCGTTGTTGCCGGGTTTAAATACGATTTTTTGCATAAAGACAATCATAGCGTTTATCAGGATGCATTTGTGCCATATATTCGTATATATTTCTAAAGAATGATCGATAAGAATTTCTATATAAAATCAATTTTTGTTTTTTTGTTGACTTTGTTTGTTTTTCAGAGCCAAGCGCAAGAAAAAGGGCTTTTGCAGCAACCGATTTCGGAAGCTCCAAAAGAATCTATTCAGTTTTCATTTGACGATTTAAGTTTTATTAAAGACAATGAGTATTTTAATTTAATTGCAGATGGCTACACCCTTTTTGGCAATAAATTGGACGCAAATTTCACCTATCAAAAGGCAGACAAATACCAAGTAAGTTTGGGTGTGGTCGCTTTGAAATACTATGGAATGGATGATTTTATTAAAATACTCCCTAGCATTTCGCTACAATACAAGCAAGGGAACAGCCGCTTTTATTTTGGTCGCTTAGATACTAAAGACATGCATCATTTGCCGGAACCCATTTATGCTTTTGAACGTAAACTGGACAACAGAAGTGTTGAAAACGGTTTGCAACATATATATCATTCAAAATATTGTCATACAGACACTTGGCTGGAGTGGGAGCATTTTATCCAAAAGGGTGACGCGCAAAGAGAAAGATTGAATTTTGGACAGACAACTACTTTTCGTTTTCCTGTAAAAAGTTTTGATATAGTCATTCCTTTATCTCTTTATTTGATGCACAGAGGCGGGCAAATCAACCAACATGCGCCTACAACTGAGGTGGCGAACGCAGTGGTTTTTGCCAATGCAAGTGCCGGATTAAGGCTTGAAAAAAATATAATTAAAAATAAGATTTCCATTTCGTATCAATACTTACTGCACAGCATAAATAGTGAGAATACCGAAGAATGGATTTACAGAAATGGACACGCCCATTGGTTACAAATAGATTACAATACAAAAGGATGGCAATATAATTTTGGCTATTGGCAAGCGCATCAATTTGTCGGGATCAAAGGCGATGATATGTACCAGTCAGTTAGCCGGCGTACGGAGATTTTTGTAGATGATTTGGGGCATCCGTTGCCTGTTTTTCAAGCCCATACAGAACCTGACCGCAATTTGTTTACAGCGCGTGTTTCATATAGCTATCAATTGGATAAGCAACTGAATTTTAGCCTTGTAGCGGATGGTTTTTATCAACTAAACAAGTCCGAAATTCATCATCCTCGTTATACGGCACAGCTTCAAAATCATTTTGATTATGCCTTGGGATTGTATGTGAACTATACTTTTAATCATCGGGTTTTAAAAATTAAACCGTAAAATTCACTTAGTAAGCCTATTTTTGTAATTTTAGTGACATCGTAGAAACGTATTGTATCGAGGTGCCGGCACTTCGGTACTATTTCAATTCCTTTCAGTCATTGAAATCACTCAGTGACCTACATTTTGTAGTTGTAGCAGAATCGTAGGTGGCTGGGTGATTTTATGAGGAACGAGTAAAATTGCACCGAAGCCCCGCCATTGAATGCAGATTCGTAGGTTGCCGAGTGATTAGACCGACTAAAGTCGGGCTAATTGTACCGAGGCAGCGGCACTTCGATACAAATTTTTTCCCTTTCTGTTAGATAATTCACTCAGTGGGTTAAGCTTTGTGCTTTTTTCTAAACACAAATGAGATAAGTCGTGGTATTTCTTTTTCGGGTTTTTCGTCAAACCACTCATTTATTTCTACCAATTCAAATCCATTTTTTTCAGCATTGTCAATATATTTGGAAATGTGATGCGTATAAACTTCTAATACTGCCACTCCATTTTCGGTTTCATACCTTGCTTTACTTCCCATGTATTGCTTAAACGGATGCAACTCACTGATAAAAAAAATACCCTTTTCTACTAATTTTTGACTAGCTTGATTAAAAATATGATCCAAATTTTTAATGTGTTCAAGCGTTAAACTTGAAGTAACCAAATCTACTGACTGATTTTTGATTTTCCAATCTTTGGTCAAGTCGGCTTTTTTAAACACAACTTTTGGATCTGTGATTTTCTTTTTGGCTAGATGTAACATTTCTTCAGAAAAATCAATTCCGATAATTTGTTTTGCCTTGGTTAACAACCATCGGGTGTTTTTTCCGGTTCCGCAACCCAATTCTAAGACTTTGTCAAAATCATACTTCGATAAGGTTTCAATCGTTGATTTGACGTCTAAATCCCTTGTTTTATTTTCATTGGTATCATATATTTTTGCCCAGGAATTATATGCTTTTTGGATGCTCATTTTGGGTTTATGGGTTCTATTTTATTTTTTAGTTGGATATGTTGGTGTAAGGTCATTCAGATTATTTATGCTCCCTGATTTTCGATTTTGAAAGAAAAATAAGATTTAAAATGGAAAGTAGTACAATTAAAAGTGCTGATGTTTTTAGACTTATAAAGTCAAGAAAACCAAATATTTGATTTAGTCCTAAAAATATCATTCCAATGCCTGATAGTAAAATAATTATAGATGGTTTTTTGTTTTTCATTTATTGATGAAAGTTTTGTGCAAGGATTGCTCTTGTTGTGTACGTTATTACAATTTTAATCTATTTGGGTTCTTTTTATTTGAAAAGAAAGATAAGATTTCAACCGTCTTTTTGTTTTTTCTATAATAAAGCGTATTATGTTTAGTAATAACAACTCGTCTTATTTTCTTCTTTTTTCGTGTTTCCGGAAAAAGATCCGGATTTATCGAAATTTATTCAAGAGTTCTTTCTAATTCAACAGATAGTTTTCTTAACTCTTTTTCAGTCCAATTTATTTCCAAATAGTTATATATCTCTTTCAGTTCATCTAATGCATGAGAAGTCCAGTTGATTTTATAAGTGCTTTTCATAAATCTTTCGTGCTTCAGCGTGTGAAACTAAATTTCCATTATTTGCATCTTTTATTCCTTTTTCAATCGATTCAATTTCTGCATTCGACAAATCCTTCCACCAGTCCTTCAAATGATTATTTCTTAGGTCGATTAATCTTTGAATAATAGCTTCATCGTTCAATGTTGTCAGCCATTGAATTAATTCCATTTTTTGTTTGTGAATACTTATTTCCATACTATAAATATATAACTCTTATTTTTTAAATTAGTAATTTAGAAGGTGTTTTTTTTGTCTTCTGTTGCGCATCGTA
>JANTGO010000152.1 GCA_024763015.1 Flavobacteriaceae bacterium | reverse complement strand
GGTCAAAGAAATAAAATTCAAAAATTTTTAGACAACTATAACATCACATTATGAATATAACTAATATTGTAAAAATAATTAAAAATATCATTAAAAACTACGCCTTACACTTTTTATTATTAGTACTGATAGTGTTAACAGCAATTTCAATTTGTCTTATCAACAAAGATATTCAAGCTATTAATGATATTAAGCGAGATAAAAACAGTATTAATGCCAAAATTGAATCACACAATAAAAAAGCGAATATTCTGATACAAAAGGATACCGTAAACAAAAGCGATATTTTAATGTTTCAATCTGAAGGAATTGATCTTAAAAAAGAACTTCACGATTTTGAAAATAATAAAGAAGAAGAAATAAAAGACTTGTATATGCACGAAATGAAATATTGGGCATATTTGATAGCACTTTTAGTATCGCTGTTTGTCTTTATCGGAATAAAATGGAATTTTCACGAATATGTTACAAAAAGATTAGCATCACTATTTGATGAAAATAAAGACGATTTTGAGAAACTCATCCGTGATAAATCATGGGAATTCTCTTTGATTAAAAAAGCACATATTATGGTGGTTGATTTAAACCCATATGATGAAAATGAATATATAAATAAAGTTTTAAAATGGTTTGGACTAAAAGGTAGCAAAGATTCTATTGAGTATTTAAGGGGCATTGATTCATTGGACCCAGATGTTATAACAGAAAAAAGTAAACCAAAAAAAGGAAAATTTAATATTTTATTATTAGATAATTCAGGGGAAAATGGTATTGATTTAAATGAAACTGAAAATACTGATGCTGCTAAAGAACTCGCAGTAAAACTTCATAATGATATCTATCTCGTTTATTATGGCCCAAGAGATAAAGGCTTTTTCCCTTCATCTGATTTTACTAAAGAAATTAATGATAATAATAAAAATATAAGTAATGAAAATATCATGAACAGAATCTCTTTCGCCAACGCCCCATCCAAACTCTATGTTAGTTTGGTTGAAACATTGAAATATATGGATATTTTAAATGATGATATCAATGCCTAGCCTAAAAATCCACCAATACCAACTCTACGATATCCCGATGCAAAGGAGTGATTTGATTTCTTTTGCCACCCAAACCTTTGATTTTGTCAAAAAACACGAAAAGGATTTTTACCCCTTGGAAAATCCCTATTTTTTGTTTCATAACAAGCTGGATAAATACAGTAGCATTCAATTTGGCATCAAAAACAAAAGCTTGACCCTGACCGCTTATGGCGAAGACGAAATTATAGCCGTAGAAAAATGGCTGGCACTGTATGTTAAGGAAAAACGAATAAAACTCAACAATACCCTTATTTGCAAAGAATTATATACGTTGGATTATTTACCGGTTTATCAAAATTACAGAATACAAAACTTTATTGTGCATCCGGATGTTAGAAAAAGCTTGTGGAAAGCCAAAAATTCTGATGATAGATTGGAAATTATGGAAACCTACCTTTGGAATAATTTTAAAGGATTATATAACCATATCGGCTATTGGCAAGACGGCAAACAAAATGATAAGGTAAGCATCCATAAATATCAGCGTATTAAAAACGACTTTTTTGGTTTTAAGGGCAAAAAATTAACCGGCTATGACATTTTTTTTAGCACCAAATTAAGATTGCCCCATATCTTACGGCTCGGTCTAAGCACCGCCTTGGGTTATGGAGAAGTCAGTTGGATGTAAAAATAAATTTTATGAACAAACTATATCAAAGAGACCTAAAAGCATTGGCACAAGATTTTAGAAGTTCCGGCGATTTGACCAAACTCTGCCGGACAACCGGAACGGATCTCAATTTGATACAAATGTATAGCTTACACCCACAATACAGAGAATTTAACATCCCAAAACCCCACGGTGGTTGGCGCAAAATAGAAACACCTGTTTATGAGTTGATGGCAATATTACGCCGTTTCAATTTGTATCTGCAAGCTGTATATTACCGATATCGCACCCAAGCCGCTTACGGATTTATCATGCACCCCAAAGACGACCCCAACCCCAAAAACATACTGGAAAATGCCCGCCGGCATCTAGGCAATCGGTTTATGCTTAAAATAGACCTGAAAGATTTTTTTTATCAGATAAAAAAACAACGTATTTACAAACTGTTCAAAAGTAATATTTTTGAGTTTCCAAACAAAACGGCACAAATTCTTTCCGACTTGTTTACCTACAAAGGACGCTTACCTATGGGTACACCTACCTCGCCCGTATTATCAAATTTTGCTTCCATTCAACTGGATAATGACCTACAAAAATGGGCAGATGAACGACAAGTAGTTTATACCCGTTTTGCCGACGATATGACTTTTAGCGCTAATAATCAAATGTTTACACATAAGGATTTAGAAGCTATAAAATATATTTGCACCAAAAACAAGTTTGTTTTACAAACTGAAAAAACGATTTTTTACAATGCCTTTGATGAAAAAATGGTCACTGGATTGGTGCTACACGATACCGTAGATATCCTTCCGCAGTTCTATAAAGAACTCAATAAAGACATTATACGACTCAAACATTTGGCAGAAGCAAGCATTATTGTACAAAACGATATGCACAATCATATTTTTGATAAATTTAAGCAAGAAGTACAAGGCAAAATCAATTTTATCGGAATGGTGGAAGGGTATAACAGCAAAGAATTTTACGATTACAACAACCGGTACAAAGCTGCCTTACATCCCGATACCGAACAATTATTTAGCCGCTGGACACATTTTAATTACATCTGATGCAATTGATTATTGATACTACCCAAACCAAATTAGAAGTTAAAAACAAGTCGTTTTTTATATCAAATGAGACGACAGAACGGATGATTAGTCCCAAGCGCATATCGAGTATTGCTATAACTACACATTGCCAAGTCAATACTGCTGTCATTAAGCTTGCTGCAAACCAACAAATTCCAATATATTTCTACAACAATTTTGGCACCATACAGGCACGAATGTGTAGTCCGCATCTAATCAATTTGGCAAGTTTACGGCGCAAACAGCTTTTATTTTACGACCAACCCGAAGCAACCAACTGGGTATTGAATACCTTGACTCAAAAAACGCTGTTGCAAATAAAACATTTGCAACAACTGTCAGCACGCAAGCCCCGTCATAAAACAGCCGTTGAAACGGCAAGCCAAAAAATGACCACTTACCTCAACAAAACCAAAACATTGCGTAACAAACACCTCGATGATGTCAGGAAAAAATTATTAGGCATAGAAGGTAATTTAAGTAAAGTATATTTCAAGCATTTAGCCTTATTTATGAACGGTGCATTTAGTTTTGATAAACGCAGTAGGCGTCCGGCAACGGATTTGTTCAATGCCGGTTTAAACTACCTATACGGCATGACATACAGCTTGGTAGAAAATGGCATTTACGCCAAGGGGTTGGACCCCTTTGCCGGTTTTTTCCATACCGATTATTACCGAAAACCGAGTTTAGTTTTTGATTTGATAGAGCCCGTCAGACCCCTTATTGACAAAATGTGGATAAAACTAATTTTGGACAAAAAAATAAACGAAGAGCATTTTATCCCCAAAGAACAAGGCTATTGGCTGAGCAAAGCAGGCAAGCGGATGATCATACCTTCGTTTAATGCTTATCAACGCAAACGGATAAAAGTTGGTGATAATTATTACAGTTTAAAAAATTATATTTATACCTTATCTAATGATTTAGGTAATTTAATAGAAGCAAGTCTCTAATGTTATATTTGGTATTTTACGACATAGAAAACACAAGCAAACGCACCAAAATAGCCAAGCTATTGATAGCCGATGGTTATGAGCGTTTACAATTATCCGTATATTTGGGCTTGGACAATCCGGTAAGGAACCAAAAACTTTGGAAAAGCTTGGAAGATTTATTAATAGATGAAACAAGCTCAAAATTATACGTTTTGCCCATACCCGGCAATAGTATCAAAAATATAGCTAAAATAGGAAAACTGGATTTTGATTTATATTATTTAGCAGGAGAAAAAGACAGTTTATTCTTTTAAATAGTAGAATTTGTTCTTTGACATATTGATTTATTTAATACCTTTGTACTACAGTTGAATTTTTGAGGAAAAACATAATATGCCGTTGACAGAACATTTTTATTGCACTTATTAAATTGCAAATCAGTAAGTTATAAAAATTACCTGTTCGACTGACCCATTCGAGAAAGATTCGTTAAAAC
>JANTGO010000151.1 GCA_024763015.1 Flavobacteriaceae bacterium | reverse complement strand
TTCGTAAAATCACTTAGCCACCTACGTAGCTGCTTTGATTTCGGGACCTCGATACAATTCTTCCGACTTGAGGTCGGGAGAACCACTCGGTCACCTACGATATCGTTAAAATTATAAAGCGAAAATAATGGTATAATAATACTAGATAATTTATTGAAAATCAACATATTTCAATTATCCTTCATTTGTATAGTCTAATTTTTTATATTATCATCTTTAAACCTTTTTTAATAGATTCTATCTTATATACAAATCTAAAAAAGAATAAAATGAAAAAGTTTTTAAAATTACCCGCCTTATTACTCGTAATATTCTTAATGTCATCTTTTCAATCCGTTGATACCCAATCAAATTATCGATTTAAAAAATGGGTGAAACTGGGTAGTCGAAAAGTATCAAAAGGTGCCGACCACGATGTGTTACCCGTTACGATTCGCAAAGGAAAATTCAGAAAATTAAAAGTCGTTGTTACCCATTCTCCCGTATTTATCCGTAATATGAAAGTTGTTTATGGGAATGGAAGCGTAGAGAATATACTCATCAATAAAAAATTTAAACTCCGTGATGCAATAGTGGTAGATTTGAAAGGAAACAAACGTTATATCCATAAAATCATCTTTAATTACCACACCGGATTTTTAGCGCTTGGAAAAGGACGTATTCACGTATATGGCAAGAGATAAGAATCCCGTATATTTTTAAATTTGGTACCCATCGGGCACCTTTTTTATTTTTTTGTATATTTCGAAATTAAAGAATATAAAAACATGAAGTCTCGTTTATCCGTCATTATTTATTTAATCCTATTTGGAACGTCGTTCGGACAAAATCAGAATATTTCCATGGGAAATGTTTTTGACGGCGAACCTTTTCTCGCCATCCAACCCAACAATTCCCAGCATATTGTTGTAGCTTGGATTGGTTATGTAGGGGCTCCAAAAACAGCTATTAAAACAAGAACCAGTTTTGATGGAGGACAGACTTGGTCAAACATAACGGCCATAACGCATATGGCAACCGAATATGGTTCAGCAGACCCTTCCTTGTCTTTTGACAGCAACGGTAACGTCTTTTTATCTTATATCGATTATGATAAAGATACCAAAACAGGTGCTATTTACATAAGGAAATCAACAGATGGCGGTCTTAGTTGGGGCAATGCCGTTCACGTTATCGATGCAGCTGACGACCCAAATCATTATCCGATTGACAGACCTTGGATGCATATTGACCGTTCCGGAAATTCCTACGATGGCAATATTTATATTACCAGTATGAGTCCAAGAAATTTTGGCAGTCTAAATCCACCCTTTCACCCATACATCACCCGATCTGAAAATAATGGCGGTAGTTTTAACACCTGGCAATACTTAGATGATGCAAATTGGCTTTCCGGAGATTACATTCAACAAGCCATGCCCACCAACTGTGTATCAGCAGACGGCATCTTATACGCAGTATATCCGAGTTATGTGCCGGCGCAAAATGTTTATCCTCAATATATTTTGGCAAGTTCATCCGATGGTGGCAGCAGCTTTAGCTATCACAGTCTCATGACCAGCACACACAATGTAAATAGCGATTTGGCCAAAAAGGGCTATCTCATCCTTTCCGACCCTAGTCAAACGCAACATTTGAGTTTTTTCTATCTCGCTGAAGATTTTGGTGATATCGATGTATTTATGCGCGAAAGTTTTGATGCCGGCTTGTCTTGGTCGCAAGCCGTTAGAATAAATGATGACCCCGTAGGAAATGACCGAATGCAAGACTTGCTTTGGGCAGATTACGAAGATGACGGTGACTTGGTCGTTGCTTGGCGCGATCGCAGAAATGCTCCTGACAATACGTATGAAACCTCCTATGAAATATGGGGAAGCATAAAGCCCAAAAACGCTACAAATTTTTCCAGAAATTTCAGAATATCAGACAGGCAAATCGATTACGATCCCATACTTGCCAATTCGGGTAATGATTTTATGTGCATAAAAATGAAAAATGATTCCATATATTCAGTTTGGGGTGACACAAGAAATGGTAAAATGAATATTTGGTTCCAAGCACTAGACAATAGCAACAATGCTTTGTCTCTTGCAAAAAATACAGAAATTTCAAATTTTAAAATTTTTCCAAATCCCGGAAGTACGTCCATCAATATTAAAGGTAAACAAATCCAACAAATCGAAATATTTGAAATGAACGGGCGAAAAATAATGCAACAATCTTATCAAAAAACATCTGATAATATCGTGCTTGATATTGAAAGGCTGTCTCTTGCACCCTATTACATTCTGATTAAAGGAAAAGAAAAAAGTGTTCTTAAAAAATTCGTTAAAAAATAGGTGATAAAACTTTCGTATGCCGTGAGCAAACCGCAAAGGTTCGTGTTTAGAATATATTCTTTGTATTTTTTATTAAATTACGCGTTGCTAGATACATTTTTTAAAATATTTTTTTGGGAAGGCACCTGTACAAAAACAGGAAAAAAAGTATTCTTAAGAAATTTGTTAAAAAATAGTCGTGTAAACTATTCCTTTATTTTTTATTTTCCAACATTTTGTACGCCTCATCGATATAGATATAAAAATCATTGGAATGCGGTGTACCATTTGGTATAAAATCTCTTTTTTTGCCCAAGCGAACGATGATCAAATTGTCTTCAGGTATAATGATTACATATTGGCCTAAAACACCACGCATATAGGCAATTTTTTTGCCTTTATAATCGCTTAGCCACCAAGAATATCCATAATAAGGCGAGGATGACAATCTGGGAGAAAGCGATTTTTTTACATAAGCCGTATCTAAAATTTGGTTGCCTTCCCAGTTGCCAAAATGTTCGTATAATTTACCAAAACGCGCAAAATCTCTCGCATTAGAATTAACACAGCAAAAAGCCTTTTCTGTTTGTCCGGCATCATCAAGTGTCCATAGCGCATATTTTCTTGCCCCCATCGGTTTCCAAAAACTTTTTGACATATATTCGGATAAAGTCATACCCGTAGCTTTGGCTACAATCATACCCATCAGTTGGGTATCGCCACTCAAGTAGTGAAATTTTTGTCCCGGCTTGCTGTCTATTCTTACATCGTCAATCATCAACTTATTCAAATCCTCACAAAAATAAGCTTCGGTGGTAATATGAAAGGGATTGTAGTAATCTTCAATCCAATCGGAGCCACTGCTCATAGAGGCGACATCGGCGACCCTTACTTCATCGGCATATTTACCTTTGAGTTGAGGAATATATTTTTTGACTTTGTCATCCATTTTTAGCAAACCATCTTTAATTGCCTTACCCAGCAATGCTTCGGTAATGCTTTTTGCCATAGAAAACGAATTGGACAAACTATCCTTGTGATAGCCCTCGTAATAATTCTCACTCCACAAACTGTCATTTTTAATGATTAAAAATGCCACCGTTTTCATCTTTTTGTGCTCCTTCAACAACTTTGTTGTCGGTTTCGTACGGTTATAATCTTTCGTAAGCGGCCAATGCCAAATATGTGAAGGATCATTATCAATTTTTCTGGTATTAAAAAAACGCGAATCGTCTATAAAAGCCGTAATATGTCCATTGCCATAAACTAATTTAGCAGATTTTACGATATATCCGTAACCTGTTATATATAGCAATAAAACCACTGCTACGACAAACAGTAAAAAGTATTTTAGTATTTTAAAAAATTTTTTCATCTATTTTTATTTTATCAGCAAATATATAGATTTGAATGCTTTAGTTATTTTTATTACTTTTTTTCAACCGCTCCTCAATTTCCTTAAAACGTTTTCTGGATATATTTACCTGCATATCACGCAAGGCTTTATTCTTTTTAGCACCAATCCAAAAGGGAATGCTACCAAAGCTACTCGCAAAACCAAAGGCAAAAGATACTGTTTTGACACCTCTTGCAATATTACGTCCCGTTTCATATATCCCATCTTCAATAGCTGCATAAACAATATATGAGTTTGTACTTTTTCTTGCCGGAGGCACCTGTGTAACAAAACCATTTATTAAAGATAGCACCCCAAGCGATGTTAATGCGATTCCAAAAGCTTTGTTGGTCCGGTATTTTTTATCAAATTTTAAAGTCTTGCGAAGCGACTGCGTATAATCAAATGATAGACTATCATTAGGGGGCAGCGGCAACGATAAAGCTTGCAGATTTTTTAATTCATGCTTCTTAAATGTCTGTCCAAAAGCGACAAATTGCCAAGTAAAAAATATTATTAAAACAAAGTATTTAGTTTTTGATAAAGTTTTCATAAGCAACAAATTCTTTACTAATTAATTCTAAAGTATATATTCCTTTGGGTAAATGTACAATATTTATAGATAGGTTTTGCATATCATTTATCGGAATTTTACGAATCAACTGCCCCTGAATATTTCGTATTTCAATAGATTGCATCGGTTT
>JANTGO010000150.1 GCA_024763015.1 Flavobacteriaceae bacterium | reverse complement strand
TTTATTTTCTTGGGTTATGTTTTAATTACATTTACGATTAAATACCCGCAATACCTAATTGATTCACGGCTTGTTATTGCTTATTCAACGATTTCGTCTTTAATATTGGTGAGTGTCACTCGTCTATTTATATTTAGAACATTTTTTTTACTGTTTGCTAAAAATCAATTAATTCGTAGGCGTATTTTAATAGTTGGCGCTGGTGAAAGTGGAAAATTAGTAGCGGCTAATATTGTTACCGACCGTACGTATGGTATGGAATTGGTTGGTTTTGTAGATGATAACATCCCGGTAGGAACAAAAATATTTGGAAACTATATTACGCTTGGAACCACAAAAGAAATTAATGATATCGTACAAATTTATCATGTAGACGAAATTGTTGTTTGTCTAAGTAATGTAACGCATCATCGTTTGATGGATATTGTTGATTTATGTAAATCAACGGGTAAACTAGTACAAGTCTATTCAGAACTGTATGATATCGTGGCACAAAAAGTTCAGATTGAGCGTTTTAAAGATTTCCCTATGATTCGTATGAGCTATTTTGTAAACGATCAATTTAATTATATTATTAAACGGATTTTGGATATAATTGCCAGCTTATTCGCAATAGTTATTTTTAGCCCTTTTATGATTTACATTGCAATTGCAATAAAAAAAGATTCTCCCGGGCCGGTCCTTTTTAAACAAAAACGTTTAGGTCAAAATGGAAAACTATTTACATTTTACAAATTTCGTTCCATGTATATGGATAATGATGATCGCATGCATCGGGAATATTTGGCGAATTTAATTAAAAATGGTAAACAGGCTGCTACGGGGGGGGCAGAGGGCATATACAAAATTGCTGATGATCCTCGTATTACCCCTATTGGTAAATTTATACGAAAAACCAGTCTGGATGAATTACCGCAGTTTTTTAATGTACTAAAAGGGGATATGAGTATTGTAGGACCACGTCCGGCTCTGCCTTATGAATATGAAAATTACAGTGATTGGCATAAAGAACGAGTACGTGTTTTGCCTGGTATAACGGGTTTATGGCAGGTAAGCGGTCGTAATGCTTTAAATTTTGAAGATATGGTTGTTTTGGATTTATATTATATTGAAAATATTTCTCCCTGGTTTGATGTCCAAATTATGCTAAAAACAATTCCCGTACTTTTATTTGGCCGGCGGCATGCCTTTTGATGTATGTTTAGTTGTTTAAATGGTTAGTTGTTTATGTGTTTAGATGTTTATGGAAAATGAGCACAAATATAGTTTTGAAAAATTGTTCGTTTGGCAAAATGCAAGAAAATTGGCTTTTGATATTTATCGAATAACGGATAAATTCCCAAGGCATGAGATGTATGGGCTTTCCGATCAGCTCAGACGTGCTGCTGTTTCAATAACTGCGAATATTGCAGAAGGAAGTTCAAGAATTTCAAAAAAGGATCAGGCACATTTTACAAATATGGCTTATAGTAGCTTAATGGAATTACTAAGCCATCTCTACATTACTTATGATATGCAATATATTAATGAAATTAAACTTAGCGAGCTAAAATCAAAAATATATAAAATATCAAACCAGCTCAATTCACTGCACAAATCTCAATTACCTAAAAAAGCTTAACAACTCAACCCCTAAGCCTTAAAACCATTTAAACTTATCAAAAATATTGGAGATGTCCCTAAATGAATATTCCTTTCCTTGATCTTAAATCTCAATATGCACAAATCAAAAATGATGTTTTACCGGAAATTAATTGGGTATTAGATAATACAGCTTATGTAATGGGCAAGCCTGTATTTCAATTCGAAAAAGATTTTGCTGCTGTCCATAATATAAATCATGTTATTGGAACCAGCGCCGGTACAGCAGGTAACCATATTGCTTTATGGGCATTAGGCATTGGCCCGGATGATGAAGTTATTATCCCTGCCAATACTTTTATTGCAACGGCATGGGGTGCAACACTTTGCGGTGCCAAACCGGTGTTTGTTGATTGCCATCCAGATTCTTATAATATTGATTCTGCAAAAGTTGAAGCAGCTATTACTTCAAAAACAAAAGCAATTGTTGCGGTTCATTTATATGGCCAATCTGCTGATATGGATGCCTTACAACAAATAGCCAAAAAACATAATTTATTTTTAGTTGAAGATGCAGCTCAGGCCCACTTGGCGGAATACAAAGGGAAATTGGTTGGTGGATTAGCGGACGCATCTTCTTTTAGCTTTTATCCTGGTAAAAATCTTGGCGCTTATGGAGAAGCAGGTGCTGTTGCTACTAATAATGATGAATTAGCAGAGCGTATGAAAATGATTCGTGATCATGGTGCAAAAGACAAATACTATCATCTAATTTATGGTCATAATTATCGTATGGAAGCTATCCAGGGCGCTGTGCTGGGTGTTAAATTAAAATATCTTTCCCAATGGACAAATGGCCGCAGACAGGTTGCAGCTAAATATAATGATTTACTCAAAGATATCCCACAAATTAAATTACCGGTTGAAATGAGTTATGCGAAGCACGTATATCATCTTTTTGTTATTCAGGTTCTAAATAAAAAAAGAGATGAATTACAAAACTTTTTAAAGGAAAATGGTATTTCAACCGGCCTTCATTATCCGGTTCCTTTGCATTTACAGCCATGTTTTTCAAATCTCGGTTACAAAAAAGGAGATTTCCCTGTATCGGAAGAATTGACATTACAGGGTTTATCCTTACCTATGTATCCGGAACTTAAAGAAGAGCAGCAAGAATATATTGCTTTAAAAATAAAAGAATTTTTTAAAAATCATTAGGAGCTTATACTATGATCAAAGCCGCCGTTATTGGAGTAGGCTATTGGGGCCCAAACATTGTTCGAAATATGTCTGCCAGTCCAGATATTGATATTTTATATTGTTCAGATTTACAACAAGAACGTTTAGATTATATAAACGGTCTTTATCCGGCTATAAAAACAAGTACTAATTTCAAAGAAATCATATCAAAGCCGGAAATTGATTTAATAGCTGTTTGTACGCCGGTATATACTCATTTTGAAATAGCTAAAGAAGCACTGCTTGCAGGGAAACATGTTTTTTTAGAAAAACCAATGACATCTACTGCTGCTCAGGCAGAAGAATTAATAAATATTGCCGAACAAAAGAATTTAAAAATATTTGTTGATCATACCTTTATTTTTACCGGAGCTGTAAAAAAAATAAAAGAAGTTATTACTTCCGGAGAATTAGGCGATTTATATTATTTTGATTCTGTACGCGTAAATCTCGGATTATTTCAACATGATATTAATGTCATTTGGGATTTGGCCCCACATGATATTTCTATTATGCATTACTTATTAGGAAGCTATCCGGAAAGTGTTACAGCAACCGGCGCAGATCATTTGGGTAATGGTTTAGAAGATATTGCTTACATGACAGTTTATTATCCAAATAATCTTTTAGCTCATATTCATACCAACTGGATGTCACCTGTTAAAATTCGTCAAACACTAATTGCCGGGAAAAAGAAAATGGCTGTTTGGGATGATAATCATCCTTCTGAAAAAGTACGTATTTATGATAAAGGTATAGAAGTAGTTCAATCAAAAGATCAGATTTATAAAACGCTTATTCAATATCGGACAGGTGATATGTATTGTCCAAAATTAGATGGAACAGAAGCATTAAAGGATGAAATGGCAAATATTGCCTATAGTATCGAAAGTGATATAAAGCCGCTTGTTGATGGCCATGCGGGCTGGATGGTAGTTAAAATATTGGAAGCTGCACAGGAATCTATTAAAGCCCGCGGTAAGGAGGTAAAGGTATGAAGTTCGTCAGCATTGCAGATGATGTTAAATTAGGGAAAGATGTAAAAATTTACAATTTTGCTAATTTATATGGCTGTTCGATTGATGACAATACAAAAATTGGTGCATTTGTAGAGATTCAAAAAGGGGCTTTTATAGGTAAAAATTGTAAGATAAGCAGTCATACATTTATTTGTGAAGGCGTACATATCGAAGATAACTGTTTTATCGGACATAATGTAACCTTTATTAATGATAAACATCCCAGAGCAACCAATGAAGATGGTACTCTACAAAATGAAGAAGATTGGGTTTGTATCCCTACTTATATTCGTAAAGGCGCCAGTATTGGGAGTAGTGCAACTATTTTATGTGGAATTACTATAGGTGAAAATGCTATTGTAGGTGCAGGTGCGGTTGTAACAAAAGATGTTCCAGCTAATTCAATTGTGGCGGGAGTTCCTGCTAAAATTATTGAAAAATAAATAAGCCTTATTTAAAAATCGCTATATATAAAAAAGATGCTCATCATTCTTGCAAACGATAAGCATCTTTTGAACAAACGATGAGCATCAATCAATTAAATGATGAGCATCATTTTTTTAATAGTTCCTTGTCATCAG
>JANTGO010000149.1 GCA_024763015.1 Flavobacteriaceae bacterium | reverse complement strand
TTTTTGCATCGCCCAAAAAAGTAACAAAAAAGTCTAGGCTTACGAAACTTTTACTAATTTATACGTTTCGCTCCCTAAACAATCTGAACTCGCACTATGCTTCTACTATCAATCTAATTTTTAATTAGTTGTAAATTTTATTTACTATCAAAATTCGTTATGCTCAAACAGCAGATTGTTTTTAACGTCCGCTTCACTCTAAATTTACGTAAAACCTTCGTATGCCGTGGGCAAACCGCAATGGTTCGTGTTTATCAGTCAGTAAACTCCACAAGCCAAAAGAATGGGATGACAAATTAAATTAAGTTTATTTTCTAACAATTTTTTCCTGTTTATCGATACTCTCTTGGTGAATGGCTTTAAAAATGTTTTGAATAAAAGTTTCGCTTAAATTCATTTTTTCTGCTTTTTGTATTGCCTTTTGCATAATTTCTAGCCAACGATCGCTTTGTAAAACAGCTACGCTTTTTTGTTGTTTAATCTTGCCTATTTCCTGTGCCAATTGCATTCTTTCAGACAAAAGCGTGAGCAATTCATTATCTAATTGATCTATTCTACTCCTAAAAAAATCTATTTGATCAATTATTTTTTGTTCTTCAAATACTTCTTTTCGCAAGCATAATTTATCGATTATTTCCACCAACACCTTGGGAGTAACCTGCTGTTTGGCATCGCTCCAGGCCTCATCCGGATTTATATGAGACTCTATCATAAACCCTTGATATTTAAGATCTAATGCCATTTGAGACATATCATAAATACAGTCTCTACGCCCACAAATATGCGAAGGATCAATAATCATGGGAATATTAGGATATGCATTTTTAAAATCCAAGGCTAGCTGCCAATTAGGATCGTTTCTATAATTACCACTTCTATAAGTGGCAAAGCCCCGATGAATAACGCCGATGTTTCTTATACCTGCTTGATAAAATCGTTCGACCGCACCAATCCAAAGGGATAAATCGGGATTTATAGGATTTTTTATCAAAATAATCTTATCGGTTCCCTTAATGGCATCAGCAATCTCTTGAACCGCAAACGGATTGACAGAAGTACGCGCGCCTATCCATAATATATCGATATCGTAGGACAATGCCAAGGCAGCATGTTCGGCATTTGCAATTTCAATAGCCACTTTTAAACCCGTTTCTTCTTTAACACGCTTGAGCCAAGGAAGTGCTTTTTTGCCATGTCCTTCAAAATTTCCGGGTCTTGTGCGCGGTTTCCACACACCGGCTCTAAAGACCTGCACACGACGGTCGGATAATCCGTGAGCCGTTGCCAATACTTGTTCTTCGGTTTCGGCACTACAAGGTCCTGCAATCATCAAAGGGTAATCGGGTGCCAATTCTGCTAACCAATTATTTAATTCATTTGCTGTTTTCATTCAAATATTTTTTTATTTCTATTGTTTCTTTATCTCTATTTTTGAAAAAATTGTACTTGTTGCCATACAAAAATCACCCATTTTGTGCTTCAATTTTATCGATTATCAATCCAATATGATTGGTTTTTTGAAGTATATTTTTTAACTTTTGCTTGTTTTCTCGATATAAAATGGTCTTAAAATCGTTTAAGTTATCTATATATTCTTCTAATGCAATTAAAATGTTTTGCTTATTTTCGACAAAAATAGGCGTCCAAGTCTGCGGTGAACTCTTTGCCAATCTAACCGTAGAAGCAAAACCACTACCTGCCATTTGAAAAATATTTTTTTCGTTTTCTTCCAAATCCAAAACTGTTTTTCCCAACATAAACGAACTGATGTGCGACAGATGCGACACATAAGCAATATGCTTGTCATGTGCCGTGCTATTCATTTCTATCGTCTTCATTTTCAATTTATTAAAAATATTTTTAGCCCTCTTCAATAAGGACTCGTCTGTTTCATGCACGTCGCAAATAATATTTATTTTTCCTTCGAACAAAGTCGAAAAAGCGGCTTGTGGTCCTGAATACTCGGTTCCTGCAATTGGGTGTGCCAATAAGTAATTACCTCTTTTGGGATGATTTTTTATAGCTTTTGCAATCTTGCTTTTAGTAGAACCCACATCAAAAACTAAGGCATCTTGCTTGCAAGCATCCAAAACTTGTAGTGCAACTTTTGGAATACTATCAACCGGTGTTGCCAAAATAATCACATCCATTTCCGAGAGGTTTTTCTCCTCTATAACGCTATCCATTAAACCCAATTCTAGCGCTTCTTTTTGGTGAAATTTATCCAGTCCATAAATCCGACTACCTAACGATTTCTTAAGCGCCAACGCTATCGATCCACCAATCAGTCCCAATCCGTAAATACCTATTTTATACATTTTCTATTGATTTAATTCTATGTAAAACTTGTTTTAGTCTTGTTTTATTTGTCGTTAAAGAAATACGCACATGGCCATCGCTTTGCTTGCCAAAAATAAATCCCGGTGTTATAAAAACACGATATTTTTGTAGGACATCCTCGCTAAATTCTTTTGATTTTTTTCCTTCCGGCAATTTTGCCCACACAAACAAACCTCCTTGCGAACGGCTTGATGCTAAGGAAAGTGCTTCTAATATTTGCATCACGATTTGTTTACGTCTTTGATATATTTCATGCTGTTGTTTATACCAATCATCATCGATTTGCAGGGCTTTTACAGCTGCCATTTGTAAGGCATAAAACATACCGCTATCCATATTTGATTTAAACTTCATAACCGCATTGATGTAAGATGCCTTTCCCAGCAACATACCAATTCGCCAACCTGCCATATTGTGAGATTTGCTCAATGAGTTTAGCTCCATCGCAACCTCTTTGGCGCCTTCTACTTGCAAGATGCTCAAAGGATTATCGTTTAATATAAAGCTGTAAGGATTATCGTTAACCAACAAAATTTTGTGTCTTTTGGCAAAAGCAATCAAGTCTTTAAAAACATTTTTTGTAGCACGAGCACCGGTAGGCATGTGAGGGTAGTTGATCCACATCAATTTACAGTTTGTCAAGTCCATTTTTTCCAAATCAGCTATATTAGGCAAATAGTTTTCTGCTTCGGTCAATTCATAATAAATGGGATTAGCCCCTGCCAGAAGCGTTGCGGAAGTATAAGTCATATAACCCGGACTCGGGACTAAAACTTTGTCACCGGGGTTTAAAAATGCCATTGAAATATGCATAATACCTTCCTTAGAGCCCATTAAAGGTAAAATCTCATCTTCTGCTTGCATCTCAACATAGTAATGGCGCTGGTAAAAATCACTGATTGCCTCGCGAAGTGGCTCAATTCCACGATAGCTTTGATAAGAATGACTGTCTGGCTGTTGACTAACGCGAATCAATTC
This sequence comes from Flavobacteriaceae bacterium, assembly GCA_024763015.1. Taxonomy (GTDB): domain Bacteria; phylum Bacteroidota; class Bacteroidia; order Flavobacteriales; family Flavobacteriaceae; genus WGBX01. The sequence goes on along the minus strand of JANTGO010000149.1, from coordinate 1,159 downwards.
TTCAACCACGCTTTTGGGCGGTGGCAAATCGGGACTGCCAATTCCCAAATTAATAATATCGGCACCCTGCTTATTCAAATCGTGAATCTCCTTGAGTTTGGCAGAAAAATAATACTCTTGAATATGGGCAAGTCGTTTGGATTCATTCATCGTTTATAATTTTTTATTATTCCTATATTCTCCGAGAATTTTTAACGCTGTTACCCGTTTTTCTATTTCATGTAAGGCTTGCTTGTAAGCATCGGCTTCATCGACTAAAACATCTACAAAAAAAGCATACTCCCAAGGTTTATCAATTACCGGAAGTGATTGTATCTTACTCATATTCAGTTTATAATCTTTTAATATTTGCAAAACCTCTACCAAACTTCCTGCCTGGTGATGCAAAGTAAATTTGATAGATGACTTGGAAAAAGAATCCGCATTATACTGGTGATTTCCATCTAAAACCACAAAACGTGTGGCGTTGATTTTATTGGTTTGAATACTTTCAGCAAGTATTTCCAAATCATAAATCTTTGCAGCTTCATAACCCGCAATAGCAGCTATACCCTTTAAATTCTTTTGTTGGATTATTTTTGCCATTTCTGCCGTATCTTTTTCCTCAACGAGTTTGATATGCGGTTGCGATCTAAAATATTTTCGACATTGAAGCAACGCCATCGGGTGACTCCAGACTTCTTTTATATCTGAAACATTTTGTCCGGGCAAAGCCATTAAATGGTGTTGAATAGGTAAGTAATATTCGGCAGAAATATGTAAATTATACTCGTCTATCAAAGCATAGTTAGGCAAAATAGCACCGGCAATCGTATTTTCGATGGCCATAATACCATTGTCTATCTTGTTTTGTTGTAGCAAAATTGGGATTTCATTAAAATCCATACATTCTACAAAATCATTGTCTGCTCCATATAAGTTTTTGGCCACTTCATAGTGAAAAGAACCAATGGTTCCTTGAATTGCAATCTTCATTTCTAATTGTTTTTAAAATAAAAAAAGTCCCGAACTTTCGAGACTTTTACATTAATAATTTATTAAAATTACACACTAAAAGTCCCTTCCTTTACATAAAAATAAAAGTAAAAAAAGAAACTAAAAAATGTGTTTTGATTCATATTTGTTATCTTAAAGCTATTAAAGCTTTTTTTTGTTGAAG
>JANTGO010000148.1 GCA_024763015.1 Flavobacteriaceae bacterium | reverse complement strand
ATTTTTTTTGAAAAAAATTGTCGTTTCTTTACTTTTTTATTTATGAAATATGACTTTCGTCATAATTATTTCAGCTGTCAATTTATCATACTAATGCTAAAAAAAAGATGCATTATTTAAACAAATAAGCAGATTGAAATAAGATAATCACAATTAAAACATAAATAAACAAATGTTTTATAAAAAAATTGTAATTTTGATGCTTAATTTAAGTGCTTAAAAATGAAGCGAAAAAAATCAAAAAAACACGATTTGGCCTATCTTAGAATGGCGATGGAATGGGGCAAATTATCCTATTGCAAACGCAAAAAAGTAGGTGCTTTAATCGTTAAAAATAATCGTATCATTTCTGATGGATACAACGGTACCCCCAGCGGATGTGACAATGTTTGTGAAGACGAAGAAAATCGTACCAAGTGGCAAGTGCTACACGCAGAGGCAAACGCCATTACCAAAGTAGCCGCTTCCACACAAAACAGTGAGGGCGCCACTTTATATGTAACGCTTTCACCTTGTAAAGAGTGTAGCAAACTAATTTATCAATCAGGTATCAAACGAGTGGTGTATCACGAAGCGTATAGCGACACAACGGGCATTGATTTTTTGCAAAAGTCAGGCATTGAAATCGAACAGATCAAAAAAATTGATTAATTAATGGGACATCAAAAAAAAGCATTGATAAGTTTACTGCTGGGCATCGCAATTGTCTTAGGCATTGTGATTGGGCAACTGTTAAGCTTTGACCAAGAACCGAAGTTGAGTTTGCAACAATCCGGAAAAGATAAGATTGACAATTTACTGCAATTTATCAAGGATGATTATGTAGAAAAAGTAAACACCGATAGCATTGTAGATGAAGTGGCAAAAGACATTATGAAAAATCTTGATCCGCACTCGGTTTATATTCCCAAAAAAGATGTTGCTGATGCCGACGAAGCCCTTGAAGGTTCGTTTACCGGTATCGGTGTCTTGTTCCAACAATACAAAGATACTTTTACCATCATTCGTCCCATAGACAAAGGACCAGCTAAAAATGCAGGCATAAAAGCTATGGACAGGATACTGATGGTGGGCAAGGACAGTTTGTTTGGACATTCAGTTGACATCCAAAAAGTATCTCAAAAAATCAAAGGAAAAATCGATACTAAAATCAAGCTGAAAATATATAGAAAAAGCAATGACAGCCTATTTACAGTTGATGTAAAACGTCAAAAAATTCCCTTGGTGAGCGTACCGGTTCATTTTATGCTAAACGACACATTGGGCTTGATTAAAATCACCTCATTTTCAGACAACACCTACGACGAATTTGACCAATCCGTTAAGAATTTAGTGGCCCAGGGCATGACGGCTATGATTCTCGATTTACGAAACAATTCGGGTGGTTTGCTCAAACAAGCCGATCTTATTTCAGACGAATTCCTTCCCAACGGAAAACCTATCTTTTTTACCAAAGATAAAAAAGGAACCACTAATAAAATATTTGCTACCTCACGAGGAGAGTTTGAAAAAGGGAAAGTTTTTGTGCTGATCAATGAAAATTCTGCTTCTGCCAGCGAAGTAGTTGCGGGTGCTCTACAAGACAATGATAAAGCGACCATTGTAGGAAGAAGATCCTTTGGAAAAGGACTGGTACAACGCGAAATACAACTGGGGGACGGCTCAAAAATCCGCTTGGTAACGGCAAGATATTATACCCCTACCGGCAGATGTATTCAAAAACCTTATGTAAAAGGACACGCCAAGGAATACGAACAAAATTTCCAAAACCGGCTTACCAATGGGGAACTGTATTACAAAGACAGCATTCCCATTATTGATTCTCTAAAATTTACCACGCCAAAAGGCAAAATTGTATATGGCGGTGGTGGTATTATTCCCGATGTATTTGTCCCTTTGAATAGCAACGAACAAATGTTTCAATCTAGATTCTTTGCAGTTTTTTTATCAAGCAGCATTACGGATTATTTAGATAAAAATATCGTAACGCTCTCTAAAATTTCTGAGAAAGAATTTATCGAAGACAAAAGCATTGGGAAGAAATTGTATATCGCCTTTAAAAATGCACATAAAGGAAACAAAAATCCGCATAATTCATTTGTAAAGAAAAAAGGCAGGAAAAAATTAGAAAATCTGCTTAAAGCCCTTTTGGCAAGAGATTTATACGGCACCAATGCCTACTATAAAATATTGCTCCAAAACGATTCGATGGTGCAAAAAATATTTGAAATCAGCCAAGCACATGACACAGTGGAATAAGCCATCCATTTTTGACATTCAAAGCCCACAAGCTTTTGATAAAATCGCAATGGAAGTTTTTAGGTTTCAAGCGATTAATAATCCCGTTTATCACAAATTTATTGAATTAATAGGCATTTGTATTGATGATGTTAAGGAAATATCCGCTATTCCTTTTTTGCCCATTCAGTTTTTTAAAGACTACCAAATACTGATTGGAAATGACTATGAAGGCATTTTTAAAAGCAGCGGCACCACCGGTATGCAACGCAGCCAACACTATGTAAAAGACCTCAAAATATACCGCGATTCATTTATAAAAGGATTTGAGCATTTTTTCGGTCAAATCACCGATTACAGCATTTTGGCACTCCTACCCTCTTATGTAAGCCAAGGCGACTCCTCCTTGGTGTATATGGTGCAACATCTTATCGAATTATCTCAAAACAAATACAGTGGTTTTTACCTGAACGATGATGAAAAATTAGCAAAAACCCTTCAAGAAATCGATAAAACAGGACAAAAAATACTGCTGATTGGGGTGTCTTATGCTTTACTGGATTTGGCTGAAAAATACAACTTCCGGCTAAAAAACACCATTGTAATGGAAACCGGAGGTATGAAAGGACGACGCAAGGAAATGCTCCGCGAAGAACTGCATCAAATACTACAAAAAAGTTTTGGGGTCAAAAACATTCATTCGGAATACGGCATGACCGAATTGTTAAGCCAATCTTATTCCAAGGGAGATGGCATTTTTTTGTCGCCGCCTTGGCAAAAAATATTAATTAGAGACACCGAAGACCCTTTTACTTATTTAGAAAATGGGAAAACCGGTGGTGTGAATGTTATAGATTTGGCCAATATTTATTCCTGTTCCTTTATCGCTACCCAAGACCTGGGAAAAAAACATGAAAACACTTTTGAAATATTAGGACGTTTTGACCATTCGGACGTCCGGGGTTGTAATCTTTTGGTAATATAAATAAATTTTTATAAACAAAAAACATTAAAAGTCTGAAGGGTATTTGTTGAAAAATATGATTTTTTACATCAAAAATTATATAATATTCATTAAATTCGTTTGATTCTAAAATCCATTTAGGACAAAATTGTTAAAAACCTAAATCATGAAAACAAAATTTTTATTTATCACATTTTTAATCAGTAGCCTAAGTTTTGCGCAATATACTGCCATACCGGATGCTAACTTTGAAAACGCACTAAGTGGTTATGATGATATAGCCAATGATGGACAAGTACCCACAGCTAACATAAACACATTAACAAGTTTAGATGTATCCAATCAATCAATTGCAGATTTAACAGGTATTCAAGATTTTACTGCATTAACACACTTATACTGTCATTATAATCAATTAAGTAGTTTAGATGTAAGTCTAAATACAAATCTTATAGAGTTAAACTGCGACCATAATCAATTAACCGGCTTAAATGTCAGTCAGAATACAAATCTTTCTATGTTATACTGTGCTGAAAATCAAATAAGTAGTTTAGATGTCAGTCAGAATACAAATCTTACTGTATTAAGCTGTTCTAATAATCAACTAAACAATTTGGATATTAATCAAAATACAAATCTTACTGATTTAGGTTGCTCTTACAATCAATTAAGTAGTTTGAATGTCAGTCAGAATATACTTATTTCTCATTTATATTGTGATCATAATCATTTAAGTAGTTTAGACCTCAGTCAGAATATAAATCTTACTCGTTTAGTCTGTAAGAATAACCAATTAATTAGTTTAAATGTAGCTAATGGAAATAATACCATTATTGCATATTTTGTAGCAAATAACAATCCAAATCTTACTTGTATAGAAGTAGATGATGTAGCTTGGAGTACGACACACTGGACCAATATTGATCCACAAACCAGTTTTAGTACAGATTGTGCTGCAAGTGTAGATGAAAGCACCTTGAATGAAACGATTGAAATATATCCCAATCCGACAAACCACATATTAAATATTTTTGCACAAGACTCAATTAAGAATATTAGCATTTACAATGTTACCGGTCAAGAAGTAATAAATATGCAACCCAATGCTATTCAAGCACAAGTTAATATGAGCAAATTGCAAAATGGTATCTATTTTGTAAAAGCACAAATTAAAGGACGAGTAAGAACCTTTAAAGTTGTTAAGGAATAGTTTTATCACTCATTATATACCTAAGCTCCGCCTTTGGCAGAGCTTTATTCAATCTATTCATTTTGCACGAATTT
>JANTGO010000147.1 GCA_024763015.1 Flavobacteriaceae bacterium | reverse complement strand
ATTTTAGTTTGTTGTAAAATCAAAAATACTAAAAAAAGAAAGGAAGTTGATTATAACTTCCTTTCTATTTATTTTTTATCGGACAACAGTGAAAAAAAATATTTATCAGTTCATAAATTGGCTTTAATTTCTAAATTGCTTTTTTAAAATTGTGTTATACACACAACAAATTCATGCATCATGTATGACCCAATAAAATCTGTATAATTCTAGTATAAAATGAAGTTAATAAGTATATGAAAAATCGTTTTCTATATATACAATTCAACCCTTGGCAGTACCTGGTATTATCATTCTTTTTGCTTATCAGCTTTGGCACCTTATTATTGATGATGCCATTTGTAAAGCATTCTAACGACCTAAAATTTATCGATGCGCTATTCACTTCTACATCAGCTGTTTGCGTAACCGGATTGACAACGGTTCCTACTTCTGGTTTTAATTTGGCAGGGCAACTTTCCATCTTATTATTAATACAGCTAGGGGCTATTGGAATTATGACCCTTACCTCATCCTTCTTACTAACATTAAAGGGGAATATCAGCTTAAAACACCGTATATCTTTTTCTCGATTACAAGAAGATTATGATCTACACGATGCCAATTATATCTTACGAAATATTGTAAAAATCACTTTTGCAAGCGAATTTATTGGGATGATATTGCTTACGATAGGGTTTTTATGTAATGGCTTAAAATGGACAGATGCGCTTTATCAAGGATTTTTTCATGCTATTTCCGCTTTTTGTAATGCCGGATTCTCTACCTATGACGACAGCCTGATGCAGACAAATGCACTCATTAAATACACCATAGCCGGTTTAATTATCATAGGTGGATTGGGTTATTTTGTCATATTTGAATTGATGGAATATCGCAAGCATAAGAGACATTTTTGTCTGCATAGCAAAATTGTGCTGCTTTCTACTACTGCCTTAATCATTTTAGGCAGTGTATTTCTATATATTTTTGAAGGCGGAAAAATGGGTATTACCGATAGTATTTTTCAATCCGTTACCACCCGAACTGCTGGTTTTAATTCTGTAGATTTAACGCATTTGGGCTATCCATCCATCTTTTTAATGCTGATACTTATGTTTATCGGTGCTTCTCCCGGCTCCACCGGTGGCGGTATCAAAACCACCAATTTTTTTGTTATGATTTACTCCATCATTTCCGTGTTAAAAGGTAAATCTTCTATCGTGATATTTAACAGAACTATTTCAACAAAATATATATTAAAAGCTTTTGGAACCGCTGTTATATATTTTATGGTAATCTCGGTAGGTGTTGTATTATTGCTTCAAGACGAACAACTTAATTTTATAGATGCCGTTTTTGAATCAGTTTCTGCTATTGGTACTGTTGGGTTAACGCTAGGCATTACACCTATATTAAGCATAGGTGGTAAAATAGTTGTTATTGCCTTGATGTTTATAGGAAGATTAGGACCGGCATCATTTGCATTAGCAACTATGGGTAAAGAAAAGAAAATAAAAATCAAATTTCCGGAAGGAACTATTTATTAAAAATTTATAAGTTATGCGTAAAGATATTGCTGTTATCGGTTTGGGAACATTTGGATATGAATTGGCTGTACAACTCTCAAAAGACGGACATAATGTGATGGCTATTGACATTGATGAAAAAAAAATTAACGATATCAAAGACAAAGTCACCGTTGCTATCGAAGCAGACGTTACAGATAAAGATGTTTTGAAACGGATAGAAATAGACAAATTCGACGAAATCATTTTTGGTATGAGTAGTGCCTTAGAATCGATTATTTTAAGCATTACACTCATGAAAAAAATGAATGTAAAACACATCATAGGCAAGGCAAACACACGTATTCAAAAAGAAATATTGCTAAAAATTGGCGCTGACGATGTTATTCTACCCGAAATTTCAACGGCAATCAGATTAGCAGAGAAATTGACCAATCCGGGAATATTAGAAAAATTTAAAGTAGATAAAGTAAACACACTTATGGAAGTACAGGTGCCTGCTTCGTTTCATCATAAATCTTTAAGGGAATTGGATTTACGAAGAAAACATGGTTTAAACGTGGTCATGCGCAAACAATCGGACAGAATGGAGGTCATCTCCGACCCCGATTTAAAATTTAATGAAAACGACATTGTTTTTGTGATTGGCAATGAAGCAAAAATCAAAAAAACCTTCTTAATTTAAGCCACATTTAAAAAAAAATACTTACTTTGGCACATTAAAAAATATTTTCATTGTTTATGAAGCGATTATTTCTACTTATTCTATTTATTTCCGTTTCCTCCTTTGGACAACAAAAACAAATCAAAATCGACGATATTTGGAATGGTAGTTACCGACCCAATTATCTCTATGGTTTGCAAGCCATGCCCGCATCAGATCAATACTCAAAAATAGATGTAAATCGTAGGGAAAGAGCTTATGAAATAGGCATTTACGACTACCCTACGCAACAAAAAATCTCCACTGCCTTTTCCACAAAAAATTATCCTTTTGTCGGGTATTTTGAATATCAGTTCTCTAAGGACGAACACAAAATTATCATCGGTTCAAAAATCAAACAAATTTATCGCCACTCACGTAAAGGTATTTATTATGTTTACGATAGAGAAAGCAAAAAACTAAGCAAAATTGATGATGTTGAAATACAAGAGCCATCTTTTAATGCCGGCAATAATAAAGTAGCATTTGTGAAAGACAATAATTTGTATTACAAAGATTTACAAAACAATAAAACCATTCAGATTACTTTTGACGGCAAAAAAAATCACATTATAAACGGCATCCCTGACTGGGTGTACGAAGAAGAATTCAGCTTTAGCAAAGCTTATGAGTGGAATCATGACGGAACGCAAATCGCCTTTCTAAAATTTGACGAATCTGAAGTCCCCGAATTTTCTATGATGCATTATGAAGAATCTTTATATCCGAAAGTTGAAAGTTTTAAATATCCCAAAGCAGGCGAAAAAAATTCTAAGGTATCGGTACATATTTATAATGTAAAAACTAAAAAAACTACTATTATTGATGTGGATAAGCCCGAATATATTCCCAGAATTAAATGGACGTATGACCCAAATTGTCTCAGTATTATCACGCTTAACCGTCATCAAAATCTCTTGAAATTATATAAACACAATACAAAATTCAAAAAAACAGGTGTTATATTAAAAAGAGAATCAAACACTTATGTCGATTTAGAAGCTACGGACAATCTTACTTTTTTACCCAACCATAGTTTTATCTGGTCTAGTGAAGCTAGTGGCTACAACCATTTTTATTTGTATGATTACAAAGGCAAAATGAATAGACAAATCACCAAAGGAAATTGGGAAATTACCGATTTTTACGGTTATGATGTTAAAACCAAACGCATTTATTATCAATCTACCGAAAATGGTTCGACTAACAGAAGTATTTACAGTATCAAACTCAACGGAAGTGATAAAAAATTATTAAGTCCGGAAAAAGGCACTTCGGACGCTGAATTTAGTGCTACACACAAGTATTTTATCAATACCTATTCAAGTACAAAAGTTCCTTACACATTTACGGTTAATGAAGCCAAAACCGGAAAAGTGCTTAAAACCATTATTGACAACCAAGCACTTTTGGATAAATTAAAAGATTATAAACTGCCCGAAAAAGTCTTTATGAGCTTCAAGGCGGCTGACGGCACAGACTTGAATGCTTATATGATTCAACCTGAAATTGAAGCCGGAAAAAAATATCCCGTGTTGATCTATCAATACAGCGGTCCAAATGTACAAACCGTATTAAATTCATGGAATAGTTCCAATGATTATTTTCATTATTTATTGGCTCAAAAAGGATACATCGTCGTATCTGTAGATCCTCGTGGCACCGGCGGAAGAGGTGCAAAGTTTAAAAAAGCAACCTACAAACAATTGGGTAAGTACGAGTTAGAAGATATCAGTACTGTTGCTAAATCTTTTAAAGATATAAGTTATATCGATAAAGATAGGATTGGCATTTGGGGTTGGTCGTTTGGCGGTTATATGTCGAGTAATGCCATACTCAAGAAAAGCGATGTATTTAAAATGGCGATTGCAGTAGCCCCCGTTACCAATTGGCGTTTTTATGATACGGTTTATACCGAACGCTATATGCAAACACCACAAGAAAACCCTAGCGGTTATGATGACAATTCTCCTTTGTTTTTTACCGATGGATTAAAAGGAAAATTCCTCTTGGTTCATGGTAGCGGAGATGACAATGTACACCTGCAAAACAGCATGCGATTGGCAAAAGAATTACAAGAAAACGATCAAGCATTTGACGAGATGATTTACACCGATAAAAACCACGGAATTTACGGCAAAAAAACACGTAATCATCTGTTTAAAAAGATGTTGCATTATATTCAAGAAAACTTATAAACCATTGAAATTAAAAAAAACAATAAACAAAATAAAAAATAAATATTATGAAACAAGAATTTAGAAAAACGCATCCAAGAGCACTCTATACGCTCTTTGG
>JANTGO010000146.1 GCA_024763015.1 Flavobacteriaceae bacterium | reverse complement strand
AATTGGATGCTGCCTACAAAGAACTGTTTGCACAAACCCAAAAAGACCTTATGGTATTTCCCAATGCCCCGCGTTTTGTTCGCGAAGGTGACCGGTTGGTTTTTAGCACCAAAATATCGAATCTCACCGCCAAAAATCTAAACGGAATCGCCGAATTAAAACTTACCAATGCCCTAAACGGCAAGGATATCAGTGCGCAAATCATACAAGAAAAAGAGCAACAAAATTTTAGCCTTACTGCCAATGGCAACACGCAAGTGCGTTGGATGCTTCAAATTCCGGATGACGTACAAGCCATTCAATACAAAGTAATGGCCTTGTCGGGCAAGCAATCCGATGCGGAGCAAAATGTCTTGCCGGTATTGTCCAATAGGATGTTGGTCACCGAAACCATGCCGATGTGGGTACGCAGCAACCAAAGCAAAACTTTTACAATGGACAAACTGCTTCACAAGCAAAGCAACAGTCTTAAAAATCATCGTTTGAGCTTAGAGATTACGAGCAATCCTGCTTGGTATGCCGTACAATCGCTACCCTATTTGATGGAATACCCCTACGAGTGTTCCGAGCAAACTTTCTCGCGTTTTTATGCCAATGTATTGGCGAGTCATATTGCCAATAGCCATCCAAAAATCAAAAAAGTATTTGAAAAATGGAAAAATACCGACAGTAAATCACTTATCTCAAATTTAGAAAAGAATCAAGAACTCAAATCTTTGATCATTGAAGAAACGCCTTGGCTACGCGATGCACAAAGCGAGTCGGAACAAAAAAAGCGCATCGCGATGTTGTTTGATCTCACCAAAATGTCTTATGAATGGCATAAGAATTTGGATAAATTACGAGATATGCAACTGGGCAACGGCGGATTTACTTGGTTCAAAGGCGGGCGATATGCCGATAGATATATCACCCAACACATTGTTACCGGCTGGGGACATCTTGAAAAAATAGGTGTTAATAATGCCAAGAATGAATACAGATCGATGCTCAAAAAAGCTTTGAGATATTTAGACCGACAAACGGCAAAAGGTTATCAAAACTTGCTGAAACAGGCACAAAAAAGTAAGGATAAAAAAGCGTTTTTAGAAAAATATCATCCTAGCGAATTTATCATCCACTATTTATATGCGCGAAGCTTTTTCCCAAAAGAAAAATTACATCTCGATAAAGAAATAGTTGATTATTATCGCCGACAAGCACAAAAATATTGGCTGTCGTACAGTCTTTATACACAAGGAATGTTGGCGCTTGTATCGCATAGAAATCAAGACGAGAAAACTGCCCAAGACATCATCAAGTCTTTGGACGAAAACAGCGTACAAAGTCCCGAACTCGGTATGTATTGGAAAAACAACACGGCAGGATGGCATTGGTATCAAGCACCTGTTGAAACCCAAAGTTTGCTTATTGAGGCATTTGATGAAATCACCGGAGACATAAAAAAAATAGATGAAATGCGTATTTGGTTGTTAAAAAACAAGCAAACCAATGCTTGGAAAACCACCAAACAAACCAGCGATGCTATTTACGCACTCTTGCTGCACGGAACCGATTGGCTGTCCGTTGAAAATACTGTAGATGTAAGCATCGGAAATCAAATAATCGACCCCGCAAAAATGCCGGATATCAAAACCGAAGCCGGCACCGGATATTTTAAGAAAAGCTGGCAAGCCGATCAGATAAAACCGGATATGGCTGTCGTCAAAATTCATAAAAAATCAGAAGGGATCGCTTGGGGCGGATTGTATTGGCAATATTTTGAAGATTTGGATAAAATCACTAGTGCCAAAACACCAATCAGCATTAAAAAAGATTTGTATATCCGCCAATTTACCGACAACGGCGAAGTCATCAAAAAAATAATCGACCAAACAAAAGTACAACTGGGCGATTTGGTTCGCGTTCGCATCGAAATAAAAGTGGATAGAGATATGGAATACGTTCACCTAAAAGATATGCGTGCCAGCGGATTTGAACCTGTTAATGTGCTTTCGCAATACAAATGGCAAGGCGGATTGGGTTACTACGAAAGCACAAGAGACGCTGCTACTAATTTCTTTATCAGTCATTTACACAAAGGTGTTTATGTATTTGAATACGATGTACGCGCCAATAATGCCGGTAGTTTTTCAAACGGTATCACCACGATTCAATGTATGTATGCGCCGGAATTTAGCAGTCATAGCAAGGGGCAGCATGTTGATATTTTTTAGTTGGCGGTTGGCTGGTAGCTGGTGGCTGAGTGATTTTACGAGGAACGAGTAAAATTGTATCGAAGTCCCGTTATTGAAATCCGGCACTTCGGTACTATTTCAATTCCTTTCAGTCATTGAAATCACTCAGTGACCTACGCTTTGTGCTTTATTATCGCTTTGTAATTGTAGAAGTATCATAGGTCGCCGAGTGATTAGATCAACCAAAGTCTGGCTAATTGTATCGAGGTGCCGGCACTTTGGTACAAATTTTATTTCTTTCAGGCATCACCATCGTAGAGACGCGATTAATCACGTCTCTACATTGCGCCAATTTCAAATAAAAAATCCCCGTTGGCAGTTGCCAACGGGGATGGTTTGTTTGTTTGTGTTTGTCCGAAACGATAATGTTTAAAGACCGGCACTTCGATACTATTTCAATTCCTTACAGTCATTGAAATCACTCAGTGACCTATACTTTGTGCTTTAATATCGCTTTGTAATTGTAGCAGTATCATAGGTCGCCGAGTGATTAGATCGACCAAAGTCGGGCTAATTGTATCGAGGTGCCGGCATTTCGATACAAATTTCCTTCCTTCGGTCTGAAAATTCACTCAGTGACCTATATATTACCATCCGAAAGGATTCGGGCGGTAGCAAGAATAAAACTATTGCTATAATTGTTTGTGACAGAACCACCAATCGAAGCAGTCTTTTTGGTCTTTTCTTTGATTTGCGGCTTGAACGTCGCTTGCAGGTGGTATGATTACATCTGAACCGATTAAGTCGTTATCCGGCCAATTTTCGGGGGTTGCCACGCCGTTTGCATCACTTGTTTGTAAAGCTTTAACCGCTCTAATGATTTCATCAACATTTCTACCGATTTCTTGTGGATAATACACCATTAATCTCATAGCGCCTTTTGGATCTACCACAAATACGGCACGAACCGTGTTACTAGATGATTTTGCCGGTTGAATCATTCCTAATTTTTTGGAAACGCCTTCGGCTGAATCGGCAATAACGGGGAAAGGAATCTCTACATTTAGATTGTCTTTAATCCAATCTACCCATTTGATGTGCGAGAATACTTGGTCAACGGATAAACCGATCAATTCGACACCCAATTTGTTAAACTCGTTGGCTTTTTTTGCAAAGGCAACAAACTCAGTGGTACATACCGGTGTAAAATCGGCAGGATGGCTAAATAATACAAACCATTTTCCTTTGTAATCGCCCGGCAAGTTCATAGCGCCATGTGTTGTTTGCACTTTTACTTCGGGAAATTGTTCGCCTAACAAAGGCATTCTTGTTACTTGTTCCATAATATTTATTTTTTAATGTTTAACTTTTATGATTTTATTACAGCACAAAGGTACGGCAATGCCTAGGTGAAGTCAAGGGGATTTTATCAAAATATATTATTTATTGATAAGATAAATTTATGCTTTGTTTATTTGGTATTGGGATTGTTTATTTTGTTGGGGTTTTGGGGGAGACTTTTTTATTTGGGGTTGTTTTACAATATTTAAATATCTAGAAAATCAACAACAAATCAAAATAACCCACTGATTTTTATGCCCAATCGTAAGAGTTGACATAAAACAAAAGCTATTTAACCAAAGAAACTCTTGAAGGCTCCCAAGTTTCCTTATCGCCGGTAAAGCCTTCCGGAATGCTAATTAATTCAAGGTATTTAGGGATGAATTTGATGATTAAATAATCGTTATTTTGGTTTTTGTAAAAGCGTTCCCAGCCGGCTTTCCAAAGTTTATGTTTGACAGCAGTATCGTTTTCTATAAAAGCTTTACCCATCAATGATACATAACCAACACGCGTTTTGTCGAAATAATGAAGGGTTGCCGTAGGATTGTTTTTTATCTCGCTTACCTTTCTACTTTTGGGCGTAGTTGCCAAATAAATAACAAAATGCTCGTCGGGTTTAAAAGGCTCCATAATACGTGCTTTGGGTTGTTCTTTGTTGTTCAAAGTAATGAAAGTACCGTAATAGGCGCCATCTATTATTTTGCGTGCCGCATGCATTACCTTGACTTCTTGTGGGGTAAAATCTTGGCGATAAGATGGTTTTTCTTGTGTCGTTTGTTGACAGGAAAATAATAAAAATATAAGGATAATGAGGTATTTTTTCATGTGTTTATAATTTTGATTTTTTTATTATACCTTCACTTTTTTACTCACTATTATTCATTATTTTTTTAAGTGTTCGTGAATCTCCGATTTGCATCAACCAAAAAAGTAACAAAAAAGTCTAGGCTTACGAAACTTTTACTAATTTATACGTTTCGCTCCTTAATACTAACCAGTTATCAAGATGATGAATATA
>JANTGO010000145.1 GCA_024763015.1 Flavobacteriaceae bacterium | reverse complement strand
TGCAAGAATTTTTATCATCAATCAAAGAAAAAATAATTCATTTTCTAAAACATAATCTTAATAGCAGGTTAGTATAACAATCTGAACTCGCACTACGTTTTTTGCTATCAATCTGGTTTCCAATTATTTGTAAATCATTTTCTCCTATCAAAATTTGTTTATGCTCGAACAGTAGATTGTTTTTTACGTCCGCTCCACTCTAAATTTACGTAAAACTTTTGTATGCCGTGGGCAAACTTCAATGGTTCGTGTTTAGAAATATTCTTTGTCTCAAATTATACTTTGTTAGATACATTTTTTTAATATTTGGGTATCCCTGTGCGGAAAATAGGAGCACAATTAAAAATTTTTAGTCTTCAAAATTCTTTTTATTGCGAAGTTTTTTCTTGTCCGATAACTTTTTTTTAGATTTTAGTCGTTTTAAGACCGATGATTTACTTGGCTTTGTCGGCTTTCTTTTCTTGGGTTTTATCAAAGCGTTTTGTAACAATTCAAGGAATTTTTTTATAAGCTTTTCTTTGTTTTTATATTGACTTCTACTGTGTTCGTCTGTCAATATCAAAATGCCTTTTTGGTTTACTTTATTATGTAATTTGCTTAAAATTAATTGTTTTTCATCTTCATTTAATCCATTTGATGCTTGAATATCAAATTGCAACACCACTTTGGTCGCCACTTTGTTGACGTGCTGTCCGCCGGGTCCAGAAGATTTGGTGGCGCTTATTCTTATTTCCGATAAAATACTTGGTATATGCATATTACAAAGATATGTAGAATTATTTTTAGTTTAAGTTTATAATTATTCAATATTGATAAAAAAAATTGCTTATATTTGAGCAATACATTTGAACAATTTTATATGCTTTTTTCACAAAAAAAAATTCTTTTTTGGGCACTTGTTTTATGGTCTTTTTCCTTGTTTTCTCAGACCAAAAATATTGACAGTTTATATAATAAAATTTTGCTTAAACCCGATAGTGCTGAGAAAATTGACAAACTTCTAAAATTGAATAGAACGGCGCACTACAATCGTTCTGACATACTTGAAAAAGCGCTGGAAATCGCTACAGATATTTACAATATTGAAGGATTGGCAAAGGTGTACGATCAAAAGGGCTATATAGCCAGAAGAAATAATCATTTTATCAAATCTATTGAATACCATAAAAGAGCTTTGGGTTTTTTAGAAAAAACAAAAGATACAACCTTAAAAACCAGGTGTTTAAATAATCTTGGTGTTTCTTGTAGAAAAGCTAATTTAGAAAAGGAAGCATATAAATATTATATCATGGCCTTGGTTTTGGCCAAAGCCCAACACGACAAAAGGGAAGAAGCACGTATATTAAATGGTATTGGGAATGTTTTTGTCAATACCGAAGAATACGAGAAAGCCCTTTTTTATTTTGAAAAAGCCCTTTCGATAGAAAAAAAATTAAACAGATTACGCGGGCAAGAATACAATATTGCAAATATTGGTGAAGTGTATATTTATCAAAAAGTATATGATTCTGCAGAAGTTTATTTAAAAAAATCTTTGGAATTGGCACAGACTTTATACAAGTCGGGCAATACTGGTATAGAACACAATTTACTAGGATTACTTTATAAAAACAAGGGTGAATACATAAAATCAATATTTCATTATAGAGAAGCAATTCCGATGCTAAAAAATAGAAATATCAAGCGATATATTGCCAATTCTTATATTAATATGGGGCTAAGCGAATTATTTTTAGGTAAAAGTAAACAAGCATTTATCGATATAAATAAGGGATTAAAAATTGCCAAGGAGATTGGCTCAAAAGAAAATATTTCATTAGGTTACAATGCCTTGGTAACCTATTATTCCAAGACCAAAAAATATAAAGATGCCTTGGATGCCCATATTTTAGCCAAGAAGTTTCATGATAGTATTGTGAATATTGCGACTAAAAACAGCATTATAAGTGCACAAATTATTTATGAAACCAAAGAAAAAGATGAGAAGATAAAGCAATTGGCTTATGAAAAGGAATTGGAAAAAGAAACTTCCCGGAGAAATTTTTTAAGAATGATTGGTATTGGTGTTTTTAGCATTTTACTTATTTCTTTTACTTACTTGTTTTTTAATCTTAAAAGAAGAAATCAAGATTTGGAGTTGGAACAAAAAAATTCTGAAATTCAAAAATACCTATCAAAAATAAATAGCTTAGAAAACAAAAGTTTAGTTGACAAAGGAAAACTGGAAACGGATATAGACGAAAAACTTAAAGATTTGGAATTGACCAAAAGAGAGCGTGATGTTTTGAAATTTGTCATGGAAGGCCATTCAAACGAAGAAATATCGCAAAAAATGTTCATATCGAAAAATACAGTAAAAAGTCACGTAAAAAATATTTACAATAAACTAGACGTAAAAAACAGAATTCAGGCAGTTAAAAAAATTAGCGAAGCTTAAATCTTATTTTTTTTAAGGAATTTTTGTATCTTTAAAGGCATATCCGCTTTGTTTTCGACATAACTCATATGACCTTCGCTTAGTTCTATATAATCGGTATCCTTGCAATCCATTGCTAAATTTCTAATTTTTTCAAGCACAATCAACGGATCTTTTTTGCCTACAATCCATAGTTTTGGATAGCTTTTTCGCGCGCAAAACAAATCGGAATGATCGGTTCTTAATTTCATGCCTCGTAAAGCCGCTACGATATTTTCCGGTTGCATATTCAGCGATTCTGAAATAAGATTTTGTATTTCTTTTTTATATTTTTCGCGATTGTCCGGGGCAAAAAAACTGGGAATAGCTGCCTTTATATATGCAGTGTGATTGTATTTGACGGTTTTGATTGCCCGTTCTCTTGCATCTCGTTTTTCGGCATTGTCTGCAAACGGATGTGAATTGAGCAAACCTAAACCGGATAATTTTTCCGGAAATAAGGAAGCAAAAGCCAAACTGACATAGCCCCCCATACTATGCCCAATGATGCTTGCTTTTATGATGTTGTGTTGATTCATAAAATCGTTTACAACGCGTGCCTGTTGCTCCATAGTGTGGATGTCGCAGAGTCCGTCGCTTTTGCCGTGACCTAATAAATCTAGGGTGTAAACGCTGTGGTCTTCTTTTAAAGTTTCAACGACATCATCCCACATCTTCTGGTTTTCTAAAAATCCGTGGATGAGGATAACAGCAGGGCCATCACCCCTTTTTTTATAACTAATATCTACTTTTTTGTAATTGTATTTCATCGGTTGAATAGACTTTTATCTTGCTTACAAATTTATTAAAATAATCTTGACTTTTGCTTGTAATCTATAGTTATTTTATAAAAATATCAAATCAATCCTTGTTATAAATAGGTAAGGCAAGCATACATAATAAACCAAAAATAATGACCAATAGCGTCTGAGTCGTCCACATGAGCAAGCCAAAAGCGGTTCCGGTTTCTATCGAAACACCGTACAGTGCCAAGGCTTCTGCTACAAAGACAGGATAAACACCAAAACCACCGTTAGAAATAACCATCGCAATACTGCCGGCTATGAAACTTACCAATACGGCATCTATTCCTAAATTTTTGGTTTCAGGAAAGGCAAATAGTACAACCCAAAACATAGCCACATATAACAGCCAAATAATAGCGGTTTGTAATATAAACCACCATTTGTGCGGCATCTTGAGGATGCTCGCCATACCTTTGAGCAATCCCAATACGAAGTTTTTTATTTTGACGATGATAATATTATTTGATTTTTTTAACCATTGAAATATCAGGTAAAAAACGATTGCTATGGCTAGCAATTCACCGATTAACCAGATAGGATTCTTGGGAATTTTAGGTGCCAACATTTCATAGATCAAATCGAATTGGAAAAAAAATGCCAATCCAATAAAAAGCAATAAAAAGAAAATATCTGCAATCCGTTCCGCTACAATTGTTCCAAAAGTTTTGTCAAAAGAAATACCTTTTTCGTATTTTGAAAGCGAAGCTGCTCTGCCAACTTCCCCGGCTCGGGGGATGACCAAATTAAGCAGATAAGACAAGCCAACCGTTAGTATTAAATTCGTCTTTCTGGGATGATATGAAAGCGTATCTAGTAAATAATCCCATCGATAGGCTCTGATAATATGGCTCAATAAACCCAAGAAGAGCGATAAGAAAACCCATTTGAATTCGGCATGCTTGATACTTTCAATTATTTCATGCAATTGTTTATCGGTGAAGCCTGACATATAATAGTAAAGTATTCCGGCTCCTAGGAGCAAAGGCAGAATAATTTTTAATGCTTTTTTCATATACTTATCAGTCTTTATTCTTAAACTAGAAGTTGGGCGGAAAAATTTTTTTGGCAAAAAACAATAGTGATTCAAGTTAAAGAATAATTCTGTGCAAATATAAGTAGAAAGTTATAAGTGGCAACGGAAATTAGGATAAGAAAGTGTGCCTTAATAGTCAATGTATTAAAGGTAGGGGATAAATTTATTTTAACAAATTGGTCTCAGGATCAGGGAAAACGATAGTAGGTGCATATTTTTTAGCTTCTTCCATTTCCATCCAGGTGTAGGTAATAATGATG
>JANTGO010000144.1 GCA_024763015.1 Flavobacteriaceae bacterium | reverse complement strand
TTAAAATTAAAAGGATTGACATACTCACAGGCTTCTTTTCAAAAATATGGTGAAGGCGCTTTAGAAGTTGTCTTGAAATAAATAATTCAAATCATTCCACTCTTTTACACAACTTTAGTTACATAAATTTCAGTTAAAAGAAAAGATTGAATAAAATCTCATTTTTAATAATCAATACTTTTATGATTATTGTCAGTTTTTGTTTTATTTTTAACATTACATTTGTTCTAATTAAATATAATTATATGTTACCCGAAAACCACACCGAATCACAAGTCGATCATTTGTTTACCAATCCCGAAAAATGGGAGGATTGGGAAAGCAATCTTGTTTTTGGCAGTATTGCTATTGCTTTCTTTTCATTGCTATTTCTGGCAATTCTCATCAATTTCTTAATTTTAGACTGATGCAAATTGATTTTACTTTAAGTTTTGAAGGTTATAAATGGATTTGTTATCACCAAGAGCAAAGATTTGTAGCCGATTCTTTAGATGATTTAGATCAACAGGTAAAAAAATATCTAAGCAAAACGGTTACTTCCCGAAAAGTTGAAGCCCATTTTTTATTTGACTTTGACAAATTTCCCGTTTGGATGCGACAATACATGTCGCATTACTTCAATAAAAATATAGTTTATACATTATAAAATAATATTTAGTATTATGAAACAAATTAATAAAAAATGGTATAGCGGAATGCTTCATACGGAAGATTGGTGGTCGGCATGGCTGGGGCTCTTCTTCTTTGTTTTAGGACTTTTAAGTATTTGGGGATTAGATGCTGTTGGCTGGATTGCCAAACCAAAAGCCTGGGAATTTTCTCGCTTGGTCAATGATTTTTCTTGGTCGCAACTGCTAAAGACTACATCCAAATCGTATCATAGCCTACATCCATTTATTTCCTTGATGGTTACTTACCTTGTTTTCCTCACTTTAACAAGTATAGGTGCTTATTATCAAAAGTTAAATCTTAAAAAGTACGTTATTGGTTTTACAGCCATCTTCTTCCTGACTTGGACAGCTTGGATTATTGGACATGAAGCACATTTGTCAGCGGTAGATGCCGTAGTAAAAAAACATAATTATTATAAAGAATTTAATCTTTCTTGGGGATTGCAATTAGGAGGTGGAGCTTCCTATATGCTTGCCCTTTTAATCGGATTGATTATTGGTAATTTTTTCAAGAAATTCGCACAAAAAATCAGTGAAGCGTCCAAGCCCGAATGGTTTATAAAAACCGGAATCGTGTTGTTGGGTATCAAACTGGGAATGATGGTCTTAAAATCTGCCGGCAAAACATTTGAATTAACCTTAGCCGGAGCTGCTGCTGCATTTGTTGCCTATTTGCTGTTTTGGCCAATTGTTTATTATATCGGTCGAAAATATTTCAAGCTCAATCGTTCATCTGCAGCCGTTTTGTCGTCGGGAATTTCTATTTGTGGCGTATCGGCATCTATCGCTACAGCCGGTGCCATTAAAGCAAAACCACTCATTCCGATAGCTGTATCAACCCTTATTTTGGTATTTGCCATGTTTGAATTATTAATATTACCGCCCTTATACACAAACTTGGCACCTAATGACCCGATTGTAAACGGTGCTGCCATGGGTATGACGGTCAAAACAGACGGTGCCGATGCCGCTGCCGGTGCCATTTTGGACGAGTTAATGGTCTCAAAACACCTAAAACAAACCGATGAAAAATGGGAAGAAGGCTGGATTCTCAGTGCAGCCATTCTAACCAAAGTTTGGATTGATATTTTTATTGGTATTTGGTCATTTGTGCTCGCCGTTGTTTGGATAAAAAATGTCGACAACAAAGAAGGCAAAGAAAAAATTCCAAAATCGGAAATATGGTTTAGATTTCCAAAATTCGTATTGGCTTACTTGCTCGTTTGGGTGCTTTATATGTTAATCATGTATTTCTTCCCGGATGTTATTCATAACGCCAAAATCGGTGGTAATATAGTTCAAGGATCCTTTAGAAAACTCATGTTTATGCTCACATTCCTTAGTATTGGTGTGATTACAGATTTCAGCAAATTAAAAGGAATGGGACGATTGGCACTCTTATACGCCATTGCGCTCTTTGTCATAATTGCACCTATCGCTTATTTTGTTGCCTACTTATTCCATCATGGTATGTTACCGGCTTTGGCGCACTAAATAGACATAATATCAAACTAAATAACAAGAAATCCTGCAAATTTTGCAGGATTTCTTTTATGAAAATTTCTTACTTATGGATGATAAATTCAACAAAAAAAAACACCCAACACATCTATTACCAATGAGTTGGGTGAAAAGTAGCGGGAACTGGACTCGAACCAGCGACCTTCGGGTTATGAGCCCGACGAGCTACCTACTGCTCTATCCCGCGATATATCTTTGTATAAGTGCTAACAAATTATATGCTAAAACACTAAATTTATGAACAATTTTATAGAAAAAAATGATTTAATTATTTTCTCTTTTTTGATGGTGCAAATATACGACAAAAAAAATTACAAAGTCAAGAAAAAATTAATTTTATTTTTATACATATTATATTAATATTTTTTATAATTTTGCATTCGCTATTGACACACAAGGAATTTGATAGCTTTCATACTTAAAATCAAACAATTAACATCTTTCATTTTGATGTGTTTTAAATTCCTAATCAAAATGAAATACAAAAATTAATCAGCTATGTCTGAAGAAAACAAAAAAGAAGAAGCGGTTCAAGAAGAATTGCAACAAGAAGTAACCAACGAAGTACCTGCTACCGAAGAAGTTCAGGAACAAGATCAACAAAAATTTCTTGACGAATTTAACTGGGAAGCCTTTGAGCAAGGTATTGAACCCATTAAAGATGAGAAATTAGTTGAATTTGAAAAACTGGTTGAAGAAAAAATTAGAGTACTTGATGAAAACGAACTAATCGAAGGAACGGTTATCGACATCACGGACAGAGACGTAATCATCGACATTAATTCTAAATCGGAAGGGGTTCTTTCAAAAAACGAATTTCGATACAACCCCGATTTAAAAGTTGGTGATACCGTAGAAGTTATGGTGCTCAAAAAAGAAGACAAAAACGGTCAATTATTATTATCTCACAAAAGAGCGCGTCAATTAAAAGCTTGGGAAAGAGTTAACAATGCTTTAGACAACAATGAAATTGTAAAAGGTTTTATCAAATCTCGTACAAAAGGTGGTATGATTGTAGATGTATTTGGTATTGAAGCATTCTTGCCAGGGTCTCAAATCGACGTCAAACCTATTCGTGATTATGACCAATACGTTGGTAAAACAATGGAATTTAAAGTTGTAAAAATAAATCCTGAATTTAAAAACGTTGTTGTTTCTCACAAAGCGCTTATCGAAGCTGACTTAGAAGAACAAAAACGTGAAATTATTTCACAATTAGAAAAAGGACAAGTTATTGAAGGTACCGTCAAAAACATTACATCTTACGGTGTATTTGTAGATTTAGGTGGTATTGACGGATTAATCCATATCACCGACTTGGCTTGGAAACGCATCAATCACCCTAGTGAAGTTGTAAACTTAGACGATCAATTAAAAGTTGTAATTCTTGATTTTGATGAGAAAAAATCTAGAATTCAATTAGGTCTTAAACAATTAGAAGCACATCCTTGGGAAAAATTAGACGAAAATCTAAAAGTAGGTGATAAAGTAAAAGGTAAAGTATCTGTTATTGCAGATTACGGTGCTTTTGTAGAAGTAGAGCCGGGTGTTGAAGGATTAATTCACGTTTCTGAAATGTCTTGGAGTACACATTTACGTTCTGCTCAAGATTTTGTTAAAGAAGGTGAAGAAATTGAAGCAGTATTATTATCTATCGACAGAGAAGAAAGAAAAATGTCTTTGGGTATCAAACAATTAACGCCAGATCCTTGGGAAGATATCGACAAAAAATATCCTGTAGGTTCTAAACACAAAGGTATTGTTCGTAACTTTACAAACTTTGGTGCTTTTGTTGAATTAGAAGAAGGTGTTGACGGATTAATTTATATCTCAGACTTGACTTGGAACAAACGTGTAAAACATCCTTCAGATGTATTGAACATTGGAGATGACTTAGAAGTTATCGTTCTTGATGTAGATAAAGACGGTAGAAAATTAAGCCTCGGATTGAAACAATTACAAGAAAATGTTTGGGATACTTACGCAGACAAATATGCAGTAAATACCGATCATGAAGGTGAAGTAAAAGATGCTGCCGGTAAAGGCGCAACTGTTACTTTAGACGGAGAAGTTGAAGCTTTTGTACCCGGAAGACTTCTTGTAAAAGAGGATGGAAACAAAGTTAAAAAAGGTGAAAAAGCCATGTTCAAAGTAATTGAATTTGACAAAGACGCCCAAAAAATTGTTGCTTCTCACACCGCTACTTATAAAGAAGAAGAAGAAAGAATTGTAAAAGAAAACAAAGCCAAAATGGATAATGCACAAAAATCTACTTTAGGTGATTTAGACGTTCTTACACAATTGAAAAAAGATATGCAAAAAGACAAATAATATAATTGTCAAATAAACATATAGAAAAATGCCTGTCGAATTCGAC
>JANTGO010000143.1 GCA_024763015.1 Flavobacteriaceae bacterium | reverse complement strand
GAAGTATTAATATTACCCTACCTCAAAACCGAATTGGGGATCAATGCTGTCATTAACAACCTTTATAAAGGACTTATTTTCCATTCCGACATACACAAACCTGTCGAGTTGGGTAAAATCACAAAAGCATATATAAAAAAAATAAGGCCGGATGGTAAAATCGATTTATCGCTTGAACCGATTGGATATAAACAAAGTGCTGATAAAAACACTCAAATTCTGACCGAAGCCCTAAAAACCAATAATGGTAAAATATATCTGACCGATAAAAGTTCGCCTGAAGAAATAAACTCAAAACTCGGTATTAGCAAAAAAGCATTTAAAAGAGCAGTTGGAAATCTTTATAAACAAAAAATCATTGCTCTGGAAAAAGATTGCATCAGATTGCTGAAATAAATGAATTATTTATGCATATTTCCCGAAATAGAAAAAGATTTTTCAATATTATTTTGAAAATATAAACAAAATTTTTAATTTTATCATGAAAATTGGGAGCCAAAATGGGACTCACCGAGGCGAAGCCGTGTAAAAACCTAAATATTTTATAAAAATACAAGCTTAATATTATAATTTGGATATTTCCTGATTGATTTATTTTCTTCTGATAAGCACTTCTTCATCACTAAATATCATCCAGCTAAAATCATAAACATGTTGTACTGTTTTTCCGTATTTATTGATATGATATGAGGTGATATAACTGAAGTTGAATTTCTTTTTGTCAAGTAAGATTCTCTGTATTTTCTTTTGAGTGGAGTTCTTTCCCATTATTTCCAAAAGAATGGAGCGGTTTCGATGCAATATTTCATCGATTTTTTTAGTAGCTTGTTTGGTAACCTGTCTTAATTTAATATGATATTCGTTTTTACAACCCTGAGAGCAGAACAATTTATCGCTTCTGCCTTTGATTGGAGTTTTACACATTTTACAAAGCTTTCCTTTCATATTTTCGTGATATTTTTCGATTTTAAAACAATACTGCTAATAAACCACTGCAATAAATATGATTCAAAAATATAACCTTATTGTGAAAAAAGCAAATAAAAAGCATAAATAAAGGTCGAATATCCGATATTAACGGTTAATACCGGTTATTAACGGATAATATCAGCTAAGTTTTATAAAGTATTATATTTCACATGTATATTTATAAAAAATACTTTATAATTGCAGAATAATTCATACCATCATGTTGATTTTATCAAAAATAATAAAAAACAGAACTCCAAGAATTAAAATCAAATTTGATTATAATAAAAAAATAATTGCAAATATCAAACAACTTCCGACAGCAAGATTTTCAAAATCATTGCAAGCATGGCATATTGAATATAGTAAAAAAGCTTTAAATCAATTACAATTGATGTGCCTGGAAATGGGATTGACAATAAAATATCTTAATAAATCCGGAACCATTGGTCTCATCAGACCGGAAAATGAACATACCGGCATAGATTTGAAAAAATCGAATTCAGTACTTTCGAAAAATGATGATAGTAAGAATGCTGACATAGATATTGCAAAGCAAAAATTGCATATCGAAATTCATATTAAGAGATTTTATATCAAAACCAGATACAATGCCAAAAGGATTGAAATATTGAAAAAGTTGGATGGTGCTTGGTGGAATAACGCTAACAAGGTTTGGATATCAAAAGCCAATATCAAAAACCTGGAGATTCTTCAAAAAGAATTCAATTATTGGAGCGAAGAAGAATATTTAAAAATTTATAATCTGGTTGCTTTAATCGATGACCCTCTAATTTTGGAACTGTACCGTACGCCAGACAATATTAAACAAATATGGGTTAAAATCAGAGGATTTAAAGCTGACATTGATTTCATGAAGCATATACCTCAAAGGCAGTATGATAAAAGATTTAAAAGATGGAATATACCTAATGACAATAAAGTAATTGAGCGTATAATTGATCATTATAAAAATAAAGGAGCAAAGATAGTGAATAGATTGCCGGAAAGAGACGAATCTATTTATCAAACCAAAGACTATTCTTACAGGCAAAGACAGCAGGTTCTTATTGACAAATATCCGAATATTCACAAATCTCTTGTAAAAGAGTGTAGTGATGTGATGATAACACAAAGATACAGTTGGAGAACAATTCAAACATATATCAGCAGTTTGATTAAATTCTCTCAGTATTTGAAAAATACATCCATTGAAAAAGCTGAAGCACAGGATGTAAACAAATATTTATCTAAAATAGCAGGTACAAAGATATCTGATAGTAAACTCAATAATATCATCAGTGCTTTAAAATTTTATTATACAAAAGTGATCTTCAGACCTGATTTTGAAATAGACAAAGTAAAAAGACCACGAAAATCATTAGTTTTACCCCATGTATTGAGCACAAAAGAGATTGAAATGCTTTTGGGAGCTTTAACTAATCTTAAGCATATCACCATATTATATACAATATATAGTAGTGGATTAAGACTTAATGAAATATTAAATTTACGAGTTCAAGACATCAGTTTTGACAGAAATCAGATATTTGTCCATAAGGGCAAGGGCAAAAAAGACAGAGTAGTAATGCTGAGTTCCGCATTAAAACAATTATTAATAAAATACACTGATAAATACAAACCAATATACTGGTTGTTTGAAGGACAAGATAAAAAAAGTCAGTATAGTGCATCTAGTGTACAACGTGTTGTAAAACAAGCAAAACGCAAAGCTGGCATTACCAAACCGGTAACTCCACACAAGATCAGACATTGTTTTGCCACACACTTACTGGACGAAGGAACTGATATCAGATATATCCAAGAACTCTTGGGGCACAAGGACATCAAGACTACATTAATTTATACCCATGTTACAACTAAGAGCATAACAAAAATAAAAAGTCCCCTTGATAATCTAAATTTATCTTCGGATTTTTTGGAAAATGCTGAATAAAGCTATAAATTTGTTGGGTATATAACATAGTTGTGCCCAATGCAAGAAAAGAAAAATCCAAGAATGAAAGAAATTTTGTTAGCATATAAAAAACTGAAAGAAAATGCCACCGCACAAGCATACACATTTGCAATTCGCACGAGCCAACGCTCAGACCAAAAATTGCAAAAGAGTATGCTTTTTAGCCAACGCTCGGCAGAAAACAACCAAAGAAACAGTATCTTTGAAAAAAAATAAAGGAAATTAAAATATATGGCAAAAAAAGACAATAGCAGTTTTGAACAAAAACTTTTTAAAGCAGCAGACAAGCTAAGAAAAAATATTGATGCCGCTGAATACAAACACGTTGTATTGGGCTTGGTATTTTTAAAATACATTTCTGAATCATTTGCAGAACTCTACCATAAACTGGAAGCTGACGAATGGAGCGACCCGGAAGATAGAGACGAATACATTGCCGAAAATGTATTTTTCGTACCCAAATTAGCTCGTTGGGAACATATCCATTCACAAGCAAAATTGCCAACTATCGGGCAAACCATTGATGAAGCAATGGAGTTGATAGAAAAAGAAAACAAAGAACTTAAAAATGTTCTGCCACAAGTTTACGGAAAAGCCAATTTAGACAAAACTTCTTTGGGTGAATTGATTGATTTAATTTCGAACACCGAACTTCAAGCCGAAAACGAAAATTCAAAAGACCTTTTTGGTAGAGTTTATGAATATTTTTTAGGTGAATTTGCCAATGCCGAAGGTAAAAAAGGCGGACAATTCTACACACCAAAAGCTATTGTTAAATTAATGGTTGAAATGATAGAACCCTACAAAGGCAGAGTTTACGACCCTGCAAGTGGGAGCGGTGGTATGTTTGTAATGAGTGAAAAATTTGTAACCGAACACAGCGGAAATATTAAAGACATTACCGTTTACGGACAAGAGAGTAACCAAACCACTTGGAAACTTTCTAAAATGAACTTGGCAATTCGTAATATCAACTCAAAATTTGTGGCTTGGAACACCGAAGGTTCATTTTTAAAAGATGCTCACCCCGATTTGAAAGCCGATTACATTTTAGCCAATCCGCCTTTTAACCAAAAAGATTGGGGCGTTGACATTTTACAAGAAGATGCTCGTTGGAAATACGGAACGCCACCCAAAGGAAACGCCAATTTTGGTTGGATGCAACATATGTTGTATCACTTATCACCAAAAGGTGTAATGGCTACGGTTTTGTCTAATGGTTCTTTAAGCTCTAACACATCGGGAGAAGGTGATATTCGTAAAAACTTAGTAGAAGCCGATTTAGTAGAGTGTATTGTTGCTCTGCCAAAACAACTCTTTTATAATACGGGTATTCCTGCTTGTATTTGGTTTTTGCGTAGAGAGAAAAACAGCCACAGCAACGAAGTGCTTTTTATTGATGCTTCTGAAATGGGTTTTATGAAAGACCGTGTGCATAGGGATTTATCCGATGATGATATTAACAAAATTACAGAAACTTACCACAACTGGAGAAAAGAAGAAAACTACCAAGACATTAAAGGTTTTTGTAAAACTGCCACATTGGAAGAGATACAAAAACATTCTCACGTATTAACACCGGGACGATATGTTGGTATTCCCGATGAAGAAGATGACGGCATACCATTTGAAGATAAAATGGCAGAGCTAACCGCCACCCTAAAACAGCAAATGGACAAAGAAGCCG
>JANTGO010000142.1 GCA_024763015.1 Flavobacteriaceae bacterium | reverse complement strand
ATCATCACCGTTTATGATGAAATGAACAATACCATGCAATATAAATATCAAATAAAAGGTAAAAAACTGTATTTATATGTCGAAGGTGCCGGCACCTATATTTTGACCAAGGTAAAAGGGCAAGGAAAAACAGTAAGCTATTCCACACAACCCAATGCTTCGCCCAATTATTTAACGGGCACTACTTGGCGGGCTACTACCGGAAATATCATGAAATTCAAAAGCAAGAAGGTCAGTGTGGGACAAGATGTCTATACTTATCAAATATCCGGAAATCAACTGACTATGTATAACAATTCCGGAGAATCAATTAGTTATCAATACAGCATTAAAGGCGATAAATTGTATTTGACAATTCCGGGACAAGGATCATATGTCTTAACCCGAGCCAATGCCAATGCCGTATCAAGAAAACAAAACAACGGCTATGGTCAAGCAAATAATGCAGGAGCCAACCGGTTATATGGTACCTTTTGTAGTTATTCATCATCCTATAACGGCGGTTATTCCACTACACAAAGCGTACATTTTGATGGTCGCGGACATTATACTTACGGCAGTCAGAGTTCTTATTCGCAAGGCGGTGACGGCTATTCCGGTGGCGACGGCGGCTATTCCGGCACTTACAAAGTTGTTGGCAACAAAGGCGTTATTTTAACGGCCAGTGACGGCAGTCAGTATCGCGTGGCTATTTATTTTGTACAAGATTCAGGTGAAATCACCGAATTAAAGTACGACGGAACGGTTTATGCCAAATCTTTATGTGATTAATACTAAACTGCAACCAAGATGAATATAAAACGTTTCTTTTTCCCTTGCTTTTCTTCAAAAAATTACTCCATAGCTACTGCTATGCAAGAATTTTTATCATCAATCAAAGAAAAAATAATTTATTTTCTAAATCACCATCTTGATAACAGTTTAGTATAAAAACAAATTAAAATAAAAAACATGAAAAAATCAGTATATTTATTATTAACAATCAGTCTGTTATTGGTAGCTTGCTCCTTTAACCAATCTGCCGAAAGAGAATTAAAAACCGGCGCTTATATGCGTGGAAACGGTATTGGTGTCGATGATGTTTATATAGAAGTAAACGACGTCAACCACCAAACCAATCATTATCATTTTAAGGATAAAATCAATATCAAATTTGAAAATATCAGCGGTTTAAAAGAAGAAAACGCTAAGACCTATCCAAAAATGTCTATGAAAATTGTTGAAAACAAAAATCAAGTTATTGCAGACTTTGAAGATTTGCTCAATTTGAAAGATGGAACGGATATGAACCCTTTGACTTTAAATGCTTATTTTAACATGACCAAGGTCTTTAAACCCGATGCAAAATATACTTTATATATCAAAATTAAGGATGGTAAAAGCGATGGGGTTTATTCCTATGAAATGCCTTTTACAGTTGAGTAATGTTGAGTAATAATGTTTAAATTTCAAAATATGATATGATGTAGAGACGTTTTGAAAAACGTCCCTACACATACGCATACATTTTTTCAATACCTACTTATTTAAAAATCGCAGTCCGTAATAACTTACCAAAAACCCGATAAACATACCTGTAATAGCTTTTAAGGCAAAGGCACCGTTTACAAAAGTTTTGAAAATAGGATTGGTTTGTGCATCAAAAACACTGTAATAATGAAAGATTGAAGCAAATATAAATCCCCAGGTAATCCCGATAAGCATATATTGCTTTTTACTAATATTCAAATAAGGCACTCTTGTTTCCATAAGATTTATTATTAATGCCTTAAGCGGAAAGCTTTTTAAGCTTTCCGCTTAAGGCAGATGATTATTTATTTCTGATATTTGCTTGCG
This sequence comes from Flavobacteriaceae bacterium, assembly GCA_024763015.1. GTDB lineage: Bacteria > Bacteroidota > Bacteroidia > Flavobacteriales > Flavobacteriaceae > WGBX01. Next base: position 2,822 of record JANTGO010000142.1, on the reverse strand, counting down.
CAGCTGCCAAACGTGCAATCGGCACACGATAAGGCGAACAACTTACATAATGCAAATCTGCTCTGTGAAAGAAATCAATCGAACTCGGCTCACCACCGTGTTCTCCACAAATTCCCAATGAAATATCAGGTCGGGTTTGACGTCCTTTTTTTACAGCCATTTTGACCAATTGTCCTACACCTTCTTGATCCAGTTTTTCAAAAGGATCGGATTTCAATATACCTTTTGCTTCGTAAACAGGCAAGAATTTTCCGGCATCATCACGAGAGTAACCAAACGTCATTTGGGTTAAATCGTTTGTGCCAAATGAGAAGAATTCTGCTGATTCTGCAATTTCGTCAGCAGTAAGTGCCGCACGAGGAATTTCAATCATCGTTCCTACTTTATATTCGATGGTATCATCAGTACCTTCAAATACTTTTTTAATGGTATCTAAAATGATCTGTTTTTGCAACAACATTTCTTCTTTTTTCCCTACAAGCGGCACCATTATTTCAGGTCGGGCATTTACACCACGTTTTTTAAGGTTAAGGGCTGCTTCAATAATCGCACGTGTTTGCATTTCGGTGATTTCGGGATACGTATTTCCCAAGCGACAACCACGGTGTCCCAACATCGGGTTAAATTCTGATAAATCTTCCACTTTTTGTTTGATAATTTCTACGGGTACACCCATCACATCAGCCATTTCTTGTTGTCCTTTGGCATCGTGAGGTACAAATTCGTGCAAAGGCGGATCAAGCAGACGAACCGTTACAGGCAAGTCGTGCATGGCTTCAAAAATACCTTCAAAATCCTTGCGTTGGATAGGTAGTAATCTATCGAGTGCTGCCCTGCGTCCTGCTTCGTCATCAGCTAAAATCATTTCGCGCATGGCTATAATTTTATCGCCTTCAAAGAACATATGTTCGGTACGACATAATCCAATTCCTTTGGCGCCAAAATCTCTTGCTACGGAAGCATCTTTTGGCGTATCGGCATTGGTACGCACATACATACGTGATTTTTCGTCTGCCAATTTCATCAATTCGCCAAACTCACCGCTCAATTTAGGTTCAATCGTATCGATTTTTCCTTTATATACTTCACCGGTTGAGCCGTTTAGCGAGATGTAATCACCTTCCTTAAAATTAACACCTCTTGAAGTAAGCGTTCGGCCTTTGTAATCAATATCCAATTCACCGGCACCTGAAACACAAGTTTTTCCCATTCCACGGGCTACCACAGCCGCGTGAGAAGTCATACCGCCACGAGCTGTCAAAATACCATTGGCAGCATCCATTCCTGCTAAATCTTCAGGCGAGGTTTCGATACGTACCAAAATAACATCTTCTCCTTCGGCACGTAATTTTTCGGCTTCATCGGCAAAGAAAACAATCTTACCGGTAGCAGCGCCCGGAGAAGCAGGCAAACCTTTACCTACTACTTCGGCTTTTTTGATAGCCGTTTTGTCAAAAACAGGATGTAACAATTCATCTAATTTCTCGGGTTCTACACGCATAATTGCCTCCTCAGCAGTAATTTCGCCGGCTTTATACATTTCCATAGCAATTCTTACCATAGCAGCACCTGTACGTTTTCCGGTACGAGTTTGTAGCAACCACAGCTTGCCATCTTGGATGGTAAATTCCAAGTCTTGCATATCGTTGTAATGCTTTTCTAATTTTTCTTGGGTATCAAAAAGTTCTTTATAAGCTTCTGGCATTGCTTCTTCTAACGAAGGATATTTTGCCGCTCTTTCTTCTTCGCTAACATTGGCTAATTTTGCCCAACGTTGAGAACCTTCTTTAGTAATTTGTTGAGGCGTACGTACACCGGCAACAACGTCTTCTCCTTGTGCATCGATTAAGTACTCTCCGTTAAATATATTTTCTCCTGTTCCGGCATCACGGGTAAAGGCAACACCTGTAGCAGAATTATCGCCCATATTACCGTAAACCATCGCTTGTACGTTTACAGCTGTTCCCCATTCGTGCGGAATTTTATTCATATTTCTATAATAAATAGCACGGTCGTTGTTCCAACTATCAAAAACAGCTAAAATGGCTTCCCATAATTGTTCTTCGGGATTTTCAGGAAAATCTTTTCCGGTTTGTTTTTTTACAGCTGCTTTAAATTCTTTTACCAATCTTTTTAAATCTTCTGTGGTAAATTCGGTATCGTTTTTATATCCTTTTTCTTCTTTTAATTTATCCATAATTTCTTCAAAAGGATCGATATCTTCTTTGTTTTCGGGTTTCATACCCAAAACTACATCGCCAAACATTTGTACAAAACGACGGTAGCTATCCCAAGCAAATCGCTCGTTGCCACTACGTTTTGCCAAACCTTCTACCGCTTGGTCATTCATACCCAAATTAAGAACAGTGTCCATCATACCGGGCATAGAAACTCTTGCACCGGAACGCACAGAAACCAACAAAGGATTGTCGCTGCTACCAAACTTGGCGTCCATTACCTCTTCTATTTTTTTAATGTTGGACAGCACATCATCTTTTAGCAATGCAATAACTTTTTCTTTGCCCAATTCGCTATATTCCGTACTGACATCAGTTGTAATAGTAAATCCGGGAGGTACCGGTACCCCAATCAGGTTCATTTCTGCTAAGTTAGCACCTTTTCCTCCTAGTAAATTTTTCAAGGAAGCATTTCCATCTGCTTGTTTATTTCCAAAGAAATAAACTCTTTTTTTATCTTTCATATTACTTAAAATTTTGTTGTTAATAATCAAATTTTATTCAGAACTTCAAATATACAAATTATATTAATAAAGCCTCCTGTAAAAAATCAGAAATCTAAGTGTCTTTAAATTATTTTTTTTA
>JANTGO010000141.1 GCA_024763015.1 Flavobacteriaceae bacterium | reverse complement strand
GTTAACATTTTTCCCAAAAATATCATAACTATCTTTTTATTAAGTTGTTGTTGTTGTAATTTTAGATTAACATAGTTATGAGTTTTAGCAACCATTAGTTCGTCTAATGGTTGTTTTTTTTGTATGTAATTGATAATTAACGATATATATTTATAAAGACAAGCCAACGATATAACCGGAATGGTTTCGAATATTCAACACCCTATCGTCGTCAAATATGAGATATTGGCCTTTTATGCCAACTAATTTCCCTGTAATTTTCGGTGTTTTTTCCAAATTGATACTTTTTATTTTTTCAGGATATTTTTCAACCGGATATTTGAGGTTTACAATCTCGCTTTCGTCGAGCCAATAAGCTGTTAAATCATCGGGTAGATGGGCTTTTAATTGATCTTTTACGTCTAATAAACGCTTGTCTGTTTGAATGCCTTTCAGCATTTTTTGCCATCCGGTTTTATCGGTGACAAATTGTTTAAAAAAGACTTCTGCTTTACCGGCAAGGTACCTGTTTGGGGTTTCTAAAATAGGTATGGCAGCATCGGCTCCTTGATCGATCCATCGGTAAGGTATCTGAGTTTTTCGGGTTACACCCACTTTTATATCACTGGTTTTTGCCAAATAAACAATATGCGGTTTTAGTTGTACCTTTTCTTCATAAGCCAAATCCCTGTCTTCAATACCCAAATGCGCCTTGCTTAATTCGGGTTTCATAACCCATTCGCCTACTTGTGGACTTTCAAAAAAACATTTTTTACATAATCCTTGTGCAAAGAGTGGCTCATGACTGCCACAAGAAAGACATTCATAAGCCTTAAAACTAATTTTTAGCGTTCTGCCGACCAGTTGGTTTAAAACGATAAAATCGTCTCTTAAATCTAAAAAATATTGAATGGGTTCAGATAATTCTGTGGGCATTTTTTTTAAAATTCCTTCGTAGTGCATTATTGTTTTTTTTGTAAATTGAAGGCCTAAATATAAACAAATTTATGCAGATAGGTTTTATTAATTCTATTGCCTCGTGGTGGTTTAAAAAACGCTTGTCAGATCTTAAGGTATTTATGTTTAATCCCATAAATACGCAAGAAGCTCAGTTGTCTTTTTTGTTGGAAAGCGCCGCGGATACCGATTTTGGTAAACAATATCAATTTAATCAAATCAAAAGTGTCGAGTTGTTTCAAGAGAAGGTTCCGCTTCAAAATTATAGCATTTTGTGGCCATACATAGAGCAAATGTTGCAGGGAAAATCAAATGTTCTTTGGCATGGAATAGTAAAATGGTTTGCCAAATCCAGCGGTACGACCTCAGGGAAAAGTAAATTTATTCCGGTGAGTGCGGAAGGGCTTGAGCTTAATCATTTTCAAGGCGGTAGAGATGTGATGGCTTTTTATTTGAACAATTACCCCAATTCAAAACTCCTATCGGGTAAAACCCTAAAATTAGGAGGAAGCAAACAATTGTTGAAATTTGAAAATGCCTATGTGGGCGATTTGTCTGCCATCATGATAGATAATATGCCTTTTTGGTCAAATATGGTAACCGTTCCCGAGAAAAAAACAGCACTTTTGTCGGATTGGGAAATCAAAATTGATAAAATTATACAAGAGGCATTGCCTTCACAATTGACCGGTTTGGCAGGAGTGCCTTCTTGGATGATGATGCTGATGAAGGAAGTGCTTCATAAAACGGGAAAAAAGAATCTATTAGAAGTTTGGCCTGATTTAGAGGTGTTTTTTCACGGAGGCGTTAGTTTTGCCCCTTACAAAGCAGCTTACAAGAAGCTTTTTCCAAAGGATTCATTTCATTATTTGGAAATTTATAATGCTTCTGAAGGTTTTTTTGCACTACAAGATCAAAAAGATTCAGATGAACTGTTGTTGATGTTGGATCACGGCATTTTCTACGAATTTATTCCAATGGACCAATACGATGGCGTGCATTCTAAACAGGTTATCCCGCTAAGTAAAGTAGAAAAAGACAAGAATTATGCGATGGTGATTTCTACTAATTCAGGACTATGGCGCTACATCATAGGCGATACGGTTAAGTTTACTTCCGTGCATCCATATCGTATAAAAATTACCGGTCGCACCAAGCATTTTATCAACGTATTTGGCGAAGAAGTGGTTATAGAAAACGCTGATAAAGCTATTGAGATGGCTTCTCAAAAAACCAGTGCAAGTGTTCTGGATTATACCGTCGCGCCCATTTTTATGAAAACTGACAAAAAAGGTGCACATGAATGGATGATTGCTTTTGAAAAGGAACCCGATGATTTTGAGCAGTTTAAAATAGCATTGGATCAAGCGCTGCAAGATGTAAATTCTGATTATGAGGCAAAAAGACATCTCAATTTGACTTTAGATTTTCCCAGTATTCATAAAGCAAGAAAGAATTTATTCTATGATTGGTTAAAACAAAACGATAAATTAGGAGGACAAAATAAGATCCCGAGATTGTCAAACTCCAGAAAATTTATGGAAGATTTATTGAAGATGAATTATCCCGATTAAGAACAAGATTAATTTGTGTAATCTTATCAAGCATTCTCTCCTTGAATTTTTCACCGTGATATCCCCAAGAACAAATCACTCTTGAATTTTTTTTTGCATCTTTTAAAGTGTTTTATTTATTACTCGGAATAAAAACACGAGAATCTGAATTAAAACAGCAAATAGATAAGGTATTTATTATTCATTAAAAGCCGTGCTGATTGCCTTTTGAATTTCTTCAAATTCATCTTTTGACAAGGGAATGTTATGGGCAAAATTCATATCGCTCATTTTGTTTAGCGGAATAAGGTGCACATGTACATGTGGCACTTCCAAGCCGATGACAGCCATCCCGACACGCTTGCAATCCATCACTTTTCCTTGGGCTTTTGCCACTTTATAAGAAAACTGCATCAAGTCTGTGTATGCTTGTTCCGAGAGGTCAAAAACCTTATCGATTTCTTCCTTTGGGACAGCTAAGCAATGTCCTTTGGCATTTGGGTTAATGTCCAAAAAAGCGATATGATTGTCATCTTCCGCAACGATATATGCAGGAATTTCTCTATTGATGATTTTAGTAAAAATGGAAGCCATAATAATTTTTATTTTGAGTGAATAGACAAAATTAGTGATTTTTTGTGTATATTTAGGGAATTAAATTTTAAGATATGAAACCACCATGTATAATTCTTTTTACACACAAAGATATGATTATGGTGCCATGTGTTACCAATAAAAAAATAAAAAAATAAACACATGAATAGAATAATATTAATATTAGTTTTGTTTTTTTCTATGCCGGTTTTCGGACAGAAAGTATTTAGTGTCAAATATGAAAGTCAAGCCGATGTAAAAGTCTTTGTCGTAGAATACGAAAGCCAGGCCGATTTATTGGTTTACAAACTTTCTTACGATAGCCAAGCAGGAAAGAACAATGGAAAATGGTTTTTTGTTAAATACGAAAGCCAAGCAGATAAGAAAATTTATTTCGTCGATTATGAAAGCCAAGCGGACTTAAAAATCTATTTTGTCAAGTATGAAAGTCAGTCAGGATGGCGCAACAAGTCAAAAATGGCTATGATGTATTAATTATTATCAAGCTTTCACTCTGACGATTTGTTTGTTTTTAATCAAGTCTTTTCCCATATATCGCAACATAACTTGTGCAATGGCCAAGACATCGTTTTCGCAATATTTTTTGATGCGTGGCAAGTCTTTCTCTTCGTAGTAAACACGGGCAACATCATTGCCGGCAATATCCGATTTGGGTGAGGGAATACCCAGAATATTGGTCAATAATTCCAATGAGGTATAGTGTTTGTAATCGCCAAAACGCCAAAGTTCCATCGTGTCACAAAAGGGTGTCTCCCAAGGTTTTTTGCCAAAAACAGCAAGTTGTTTGGGTACTTTTATTTGGTTGATAATCATACGTCTGGCAATGTATGGAAAGTCGAATTCTTTGCCGTTATGGGCGCAGAGTTTAAGGTCGCTGCGTTGAAAATACTTTGAGTTGAGCAATTTGGCAAAATTATGTAACACTTCATTTTCGTTATCCGAAGCAAATGATTTTATCCTAAATTCGCTGCCGTCGTCTTTGACAAAAAAACCGACCGAAATCACGATGATTTTCCCGAATTCAGCCCAAATACCTGCTTGTTCGTACAAATCTTTTGTTGTTTGTCCTTCTTTTAATCGATATTGTACCTTTTTTTCAAATAGTTTTTGCTTTATTTCAGACATATTTTCATATTGATAGACTTCGGGTACCGTTTCGATATCCAGAAATAATAATTGTGAAAGTTTAAGATTTGCCAGCATGAAATTATTTTTTATAACCAAAGATAATAATTTAATCTTATATTTGTGCTATGGATAATATTACTTTTGCAATCATCGTTTTTTTCTTGGCTTTTCCCTTTGGATTTTTGAGAGCCAAAAGTAAATTCAAATCAAGGGATTGGATGTTGGCCATTCATATTCCGGTTGTTTTTATTATTTTAATGCGGATTTATAACAAGATGCATTTTCATATCGGATTTTCTTGGATTTCCTTGCTGTATAATGTTATCGCTTTTATGTTGGCGCAATATCTCGCCGGACTGATTTATCAAAAATGGATAAAAAAGAACTAAATGTCGGGAATAAGACTTGAAAATATAAACAAATCCTATGGGACACAACAAGTGCTCAA
>JANTGO010000140.1 GCA_024763015.1 Flavobacteriaceae bacterium | reverse complement strand
TTCAGATAATGATACAATCTTTTTTAAAAAATTTATTGATTGACAAAATCTACAATGCTTTGCACAACCTCACTATCCTTCAAAATTCTATTGTGTCCTAGAGATTTTGTTCGAATTAATTTACCGTTCTTTAGGTTTTTATAATTGTTAAGTGCATCTTTTACAGACACTTCTATGTCATTATCATCGTGAACAACCAAAACCGGAATTTCAATTTTTTTGGCATGCAGTGAACCGTGGAAAGCATCGATTGATTCACCGGTAAAATTTTCAAAAGTTTTGATTAATCTTTTTGCAATTTTTGGTTTAAGAGATAATCTGTTTACAAAGCCGTAAAAAATATCTTTAATGGAATCAGGTGTGCCAATGACGACTAACTTCTTAAACAGTCGGTAACGTCCTTGGGCATTCAAAGTAGAAATGCCCCCTAAAGAATGACCAATAGCCACCTCAAAAGGTCCGTATTTTTCAGAAACTCTTTTGATTGTTTTAATAAACTCCGGCATCATGGTTACTTTTCCGGATGATTTACCATGGGCAGGTCCGTCAAAACTATAAACTTGAAAACCTTGTGCCAACAACGCATCGACAATCTTGTACATCTGCGTGGCACGACCTGACCAACCGTGAATCATCAGGGCTTTTTTATCACCCGTACCCCAGTGATAAACAGCAATTTTCTTTTTAATTTCGGGAATAAAAACATAATCGATTTGAGCAGATTCTAATAATTTTTCTTCCGCTTTGGGATGTTTAAAATTAATAGGTCTTTGAAACAAAAAACGTACAAATCTCGTTGTCAACCGAGTTGAAAACAACTGTAGAAATTTTGCGAAATTTATGATAAAAGCCGGAATTACAAATCCTCCCTGTTGTTTATTCTTTTTAGCCATAAGCTTAATTTTGAAAGGCTAATTTACAAAATAAATATGACCGGTATCGTGCTTTATGATATTTATTATGGGTGGACGATGATATAAATAGATGTCTCCATAACCAAACAAATCACCTGCTATTTTTTGAAGTGGTCTCAACCACATATCGGCATTGCTTCTTTGAAAAACCGAAATGTTATCAGCATCCAAATTATTTGCTTCTAAACGTGGATTTCCTCCGTAAAATCCTACAAACATATCTTGACATGTACCGGTAATTTTAATATTGCTATTACCATTAGCAATAATGTTAAGCTGTTGCACATCGAGTTTTACATCAAAATCTGCAATATTATTGGTTCCTTCGTTATAGTTTTCCGATAACAAGTCAAGGTAGTTAAAATGCCAAGTATTTGCTGAAGAAATTTTCAAATCCGTATTTGCTATAATCTTTTGAATATCATCAACTTTTAAAAATATTTCAGCTTCAGCATCCTTGTTTTGAATGACACATTTGTTGTGGTTGGTCAAAATCAATTTACGATTAATAATTTCGAAAGTAATGTTTTGAATAACATCCTTATCAGCCGTAATATTGATAAAATTTTGATCGGAATCTTCAATTTTTAGATCGATACCGACATTAACTTCTACCGTGTCAAAATCAGGCAAAGCCATACTTTTTGAAGTTTTTATACCGGAAGAATCACATTCCAAAGGTGTTTTGCAAGAAAACAAAATACTCATCATAAAAAAAGCTACGAAATACTTCATCTTCAATTCAATTTATACATTAAACTAAATTCCATTGCCTCAGCTTTATTAAACCCATAGGTTTTAATGGTGTAAGACAGTCTAAAATCATGGTTGATATAATACTTAACACCTACACGGTTGTAATATCTTGTTTGAAAAGGATAAGGATAATAAACATAGTAGCCCATGCCAATATCAATGCCAAATTTTTGATAAAAAAACTCGTGTTCTAAATACACACCCAGACGCTTAAAATCGCTTATCTTCTGAATATGATATTCGGGCATGGTTCGGTATTCGTGGCGGATTAATTCCTTAAGAAAATATGAAACAAAAAACTCCGTTCCCATAATCAATTTATGACGAAAGTTTAGATGTTTTTCAACTTGAAAACCGGGAATATAAAATGTAAAAACACCACTGTCGGTATAATCGGACTCGTTGAAACCTCCGCGTAGGAAAACGACGTATTGCCATTTTTTATCATAAGGAAGTTTTTGTTTATTCAAAATAATGCTGTCCTTTCTTAAATCGTAAATCAGACCAATAGAAGCACTTGGAATATTGGCGCCATAATTGGGCGACTGAATATTTCCATTGGAATAATGAAAAATTGAAAAGCCGGTCTGCAAACGCCATTTCTTGAGAATCTTAGGACTTTTTAACCAAATGCCCAAGTCAATAGGAAATAACAAATGCGAACCAAAAAGCATATTTTTTTGATTGTAAATCTTATGGTACGGATGGGTATTATAAGCAATTCCCAAGGAAACCCGAGCCGTTACATGCCATTTATGAAGGGGATGCCACAGGTAGAATTCCATAAAAGAATAAAGCCCAAAATTTTTACCTAATGTCGTATCATGAAAATCGTGAAACAAAAAAGTCAAACCGAAATCCGAATAGCCATATTTGTTTAATAAATTGTCATCTAAATAATTAGCTTTTTGCCAAGTCCATTGAAACGAAGTGGGGAATGTTTGCTCAAAATAATAATTGGTATTAACTCTGGATAAATTGTAGCCAAAATTGGCATCTGCTGAAAACATACTTTTTTGCAAAACACTACCGGACTGACCGAATGCCAAAGCAAAAAAAGGGAGTAAAAAAATAAGCAGCTTATATTTCATCAAAATCGTCATTGAAAAACAAAGATAGAAAGTTTGCCAATATCAAAAGAATATATTTGTAATTTTGTTCAGATTTTCAAAATTTAGCTTAGAAAATCATATATTTGTAACAAATATTACATAAATTATATTCCTTAAAGTCAACTTATGAAAATCATTACACAAATATTCAGGTATATTGTTGCGTTAACCTTCATTTTTTCAGGTTTTGTAAAACTGGTTGATCCGGTTGGTACTAAGATCAAACTACTGGAATATTTCAGCGAAGAAGTACTCAATATTACTTTTCTAAATGATTATGCAATTTATGTTGGTTTTATACTGATTGCGGTTGAATTTGGACTGGGAATATGGTTGTTATTTGGACTTAAAGCCAAGAAAACATCGGAATTATTGCTCTTAACGATTTCAGTATTTTTATTTCTCACTTGGTATTCTGCTTATTTCAATAAAGTTACAGATTGCGGTTGTTTTGGCGATGCTGTAAAACTCACGCCTTGGCAAACTTTTTACAAAAACGTTTTCTTATTCATTATGATTGTTTGGCTGCTAAAATACCATAGATTTATCAAACCGTTTCTCAAGCAAAGTCAAGCAAAGCTTGGAGCTTATTTCTTATTTAGTCTAGGACTTATATCAATGATTTACAGTTATATATACCTTCCAATAATTGATTTTAGACCTTATGCCATCGGCAAAAATATTACAGAAGGCATGACTGTTCCACTCAATGCACCCCGAGCCGAATTTAAAGATATCTGGTATTATAAAGTCGATGGAAAAACAAAAAAATTTAGAAATGAAGACGAGCCATGGAACATAAAAGGCGCCACATTTGTCGATAGAAAAACCATTACTTTAAAAGAGGGCTATACACCACCTATTCACGATTTTAGCATTGAAAACGAAGCAGGCGACATTACGGACAAAGTACTTCAGGCGGACGAAATATATCTGATTATTTCATCAAATCCTACAGAGATGAAACCCCAAGCGATTGCCCATGCCAATGCAACTGCTAAAAAGTTAAAACAAGAAAATAAAAAGGTCATTGGATTGTTTTCTACTATTGATGCAGAAATAGAAAAACGATTTGATTTTCCGCTATATCTCACCGACGAAACAAGCCTAAAAACAATGATCCGCAGCAATCCCGGAATGATTTTATTGCATAAAGGGACTGTTGTTGATAAAAAGCCTTGGCGAAAATTTGAATAAATAAATTTATTATTCAGGTTTTTCGTTTATTTTTTGTGTGGCTTCAAAAATAATATATAACAATTTGGACAATGATTCTTCTATATCTTTAGTTTCCAATAACAAACTTATATACATTCTTGAATTTTTAGCGGAACTTTCCCCATTTTGTATCCTAACCACCTGATTATTAATAGCTTTTTCTATTTCATCAGAAACAACTTGAGAATGATACATTTTTTTCAAGGTATCCATGTCATTGTTATTCAAAGCCGTTTGCAATTTATTCATCACATTCACCATCAGGTTACGCAATTTTTCCAAATCTTGTTTTTGTGAATCCGTTAAAGGTGAATGGGTATTATCCACATATTCTTTACTCATTTTAGATACAAAATGCATCGATTGAATTAAATCTTGAATTTTATCCAATAACTTGATATAATTATTGCTGATAACAATATCTTGATCTTGATAAGATTTAACCAAATAATACAATTTGTCACGCAATTTATTTCCTTGCTTGTATATTTTTTTGACATTTTTATCATTAGCTTTCAACTTATCCAAATCATAGGCATTTAATCCATCTATTGTATTGGCATACAACTTGTTAACGTATCCAATTACTTTATTGATATTTTTTAAACTTTCAGAAATCAAGACTTCTGTCGATTTGCCTTCATCAAAAGTTTCGTTTTCTTCAAAACTAAATAACTCATCTTTTTCTTCGGCTACTGTTTGATTGTGTTTCTTTTGCGTAATATATAGAATCAAAATCTCAGCCACAAATAATGCAATAGCCAAGTAAAATCCAAATTTATAAATAAGGACCGCAATGGTAAAAGCGATTAAAAATGCAAATAAAGCAGTCAAAAACCAACCGGC
>JANTGO010000139.1 GCA_024763015.1 Flavobacteriaceae bacterium | reverse complement strand
GACTTGCGCCAATAAAAATAATAATTAAAAATAATTGTTTCATGATATAATTTTAAAAAATTAGGGCTATTCCAAAAATCGATTCTTTACTTGGGTTAAAGTTAAGACTTATCGATATTGGATTATTTTTGTTTTGCTTATTGTATGTGTTAAAAAAATTTAAATAATTTTTTTTCTTAGGTTTAATCATCATTCCTGCAAAAGTTCCACCGGCAAAAATTATAAATCCGGGTGTCTTTATTCTATGATGTTCTTCGTCACTAGAGTATGACATAAACAAAAGTGCTCCACCAATAATTTCTGAACTATAAACAATAACATTTCCTATAGTTTTTTTGGATTCAATTTTTTTAACTTGAGAAAGTAATTCGTTTTTTAAATTATTGTCCATTTTAGTTTTTCTAATAAACTCTTTTAAACCTTTAGGACTTGTTTCGTAATAGATATGTTGATGTTGAAAATCGTCAAAATCATCATTAAAATAATACCAATTAGTATTTTGTGAAAAGGCATTATTTCCTAAAAACACCATACTTATTAGGAATATTATTTTTTTCATATTATTTGAGTTACTTTTAATTAAATTCAATTAACATCACAATTTGCAAAGTTAATTTTTTACAACTGCAATTTATAACTTTTTATTAAAGTTGTAAAAAGAAAATCAACACACTAATCACAATCCCAAATCCATTGCGAAATCGGAAAAACTTTTTTTCTATAAGAGTAATGCCACCATTCCGTACGAATGGGTTCCATATCGTATTTCTGCATCAAATCCCTAAGGAGTTTTCTGTTTTCCAATACTTTTTTGGGCAAATCGGTGTAATCTTGATGGGCTTTTTTGCCAAAATAATCAAAGGGTGTGCCCATATTCAGTTCCTTTCCATTTTTATCTACTATGGTTACATCCACAGCCACCCCACGGTTGTGCATTGAGCCATTTTTAGGATTGGCAACATAATTTGGATCAGGTTTGATTTCCCATAATGCTTGTTGCACTTTTCCGGGGCGATAACAATCAAAAAATTTTAAGCCCAAATGTTTTTTTTGCAGTTCGTGTTGTATTTTTACCAAGCGTTCCGCTACTTCTTTTCTGACCATACACTTGGGACAAGGATACATTTTTTTATGCACAAAGTTATGGGTCGTGGCATAACGCATATCAAATACAAAAGTGCTATCCAAGTCTTTTAAGACCACCCATCCGGTATGTTTATCCTTGTTTTTATTAAGTGTTTTTTTGTTCTTATGAATCTTTGTTTTCTCTGATGGCTTGTTCTTGCAATTAATCAGCAAAAAAGCTAATAGAAATAGATATAAATAACGATAATTTTTCATCGGTTTTGTTGTTGTAAAAGAAAATGTTAATTATTAAATATACAAATATAAGTATAAAAAGATAAAACGACAATCTAAAAATCACCCAAAAATTATCCAAAATATTGTATATTAGCACACGACCAAAATTTATAGAAAAATGATGCAAGAAAAAGCGATATATCAACCCAAAAATAAAGTTAGAATCATAACTGCCGCTTCGTTGTTTGACGGACACGACGCCGCTATCAATATTATGCGTCGCCTTATCCAACGCACCGGAGCTGAGGTCATTCATTTGGGGCATAATAGGAGTGTCGATGAGATTGTCAATACCGCCATTCAAGAAGATGCAAATGCCATTGCCATAACTTCTTATCAAGGTGGACATACCGAATTCTTAAAATATATGTATGATTTATTGCAAGAAAGAAATGCCGGGCACATCAAGATATTTGCCGGTGGCGGTGGTACCATTTTGCCTGAAGAAATCACCGATTTGGAAGCCTATGGCATCACCAAAATCTATGCCCCTGATGATGGTCGTACAATGGGATTGCAAGGTATGATTAACCACCTGGTAGAAAACTCAGATTTTGCGACCGGTAAAAACATTTCAATTCACAAAGCAAGCGATTTACACAAAAAAAATGACAGGAAATTAGCCGAATGTATTTCGGCAGCCGAAAATTATCCCGAATTGCACCAAGAATTGTTAGATGAGATTAAGTCAAAAGCTTCCAAGAAAAAATTACCCGTTTTAGGGATTACGGGAACAGGTGGCGCCGGAAAATCATCTTTGGTTGACGAGTTGGTACGTCGTTTTTTAAACGAATATCCCGATAAAAATATCGCGATTATTTCTGTGGACCCAACTAAAAAACGTACAGGCGGTGCTTTGTTGGGCGATCGCATCCGTATGAACTCTATCAACAACGAACGGGTGTATATGCGTTCTATGGCGACTCGTGCCAGTAACGTATCACTTTCAGAATCCGTACAAGATGCTTTGGATATTGTCAAAAATTCCGATTTTGATTTGATTATTTTAGAAACTTCGGGTATTGGACAATCCGACACTCAGATTGTTGATTACGCTGACGTCAATATGTATGTGATGACACCCGAATACGGTGCTGCCACGCAATTGGAAAAAATTGATATGTTGGATTATGCCGATATTATCGCCTTGAATAAGTTTGACAAACGCGGTGCTTTGGATGCCTTGAGAGATGTCAAAAAACAATACCAACGAAATCATAATTATTGGGACAAAAATGTTGATGATATGCCGGTTTTCGGAACGGTTGCCTCGCAATTTAACGATCCGGGTGTCAATAAGTTGTACAAGGAATTGATTCGGCTAATTAACGAAAAAACACATTCAAAATTTGCTATGAATTTCAAGGCAAAAAACGAGCTTACAGAAAAACAATTTATCATTCCGCCCCAACGCGTGCGCTATTTGTCCGAAATTGTCGAAAACAATAGAAAATACCACGAATGGGCTGATAAACAGGCTGATCTTGCCCAACAATTATATGCCATTTATAAAACGATTGAAGCACTGGCTACAACACCCAAACTGCATAAACACGGTATTGACGATGAAATTATGAACATTTGTCAAAACGATGAAAAAAAACAAACTATAGAGCTATTGTTGAAGGAATTTGATCGCATTAAGATGAATTTGCATCCTGAAAATTGGCAAAAAATATTGGATTGGCCCGAAAAAGTCAAAAAATACAAAAATCCCGTTTATACTTTTAAAGTTAGGGACAAAGAAATCAATATAGACACGCATACCGAGACGCTTTCGCATCTACAAATACCTAAAATTTCGCTACCGGCTTACCAAGCTTGGGGCGACTTGCTCAAGTGGATTTTGAAAGAAAATGTTCCTGGAGAATTTCCCTACGCAGCCGGATTGTATCCGTTTAAAAGAACGGGCGAAGACCCAACGCGAATGTTTGCCGGAGAAGGCACGCCCGAACGCACCAACAGGCGTTTTCACTATGTCAGTTTGGGTATGCCGGCCAAGCGATTATCCACTGCTTTTGACAGTGTTACGCTCTACGGAAACGACCCCGGAAAACGTCCCGATATTTATGGAAAAATTGGCAATTCCGGCGTATCGATTTGTTGTTTAGACGATGCAAAAAAACTATATTCGGGCTTTGATTTAACCGATCCAAAAACATCAGTTTCTATGACCATCAACGGACCGGCACCCATGATGTTGGCGTTTTTTATGAATGCAGCTATCGATCAAAATGTGGAAAAGTATCTGAAAAACAATAATTTAACACATCTTGTTGAAGCAAAACTCAAAGAGAAATACGATGATAAAGGTCTGGAACGTCCAACATATAATGGTACATTACCCGAAGGCAACGATGGATTAGGACTGTTGTTATTAGGACTTACAGGAGATGAACTCGTCTCTAAAGAAGTGTATGACAAAATCAAGTTTGAAACCATTGCACAAGTTCGGGGAACCATTCAAGCAGACATTCTCAAAGAAGATCAAGCACAGAATACTTGTATTTTTTCTACCGAATTTTCCTTGAGGTTGATGGGCGATATTCAAGAATATTTTATCGAAAATAAAATTCGTAATTTTTATTCGGTTTCCATTTCGGGCTACCATATTGCCGAAGCAGGCGCCAACCCGATTACGCAGTTGGCATTTACTTTGGCAAACGGATTTACCTACGTAGAATATTACTTGTCCAGAGGAATGGACATCAACAAATTTGCACCTAATTTGTCCTTTTTCTTTTCCAACGGAATGGATGCGGAATATGCTGTCATAGGTAGGGTAGCCCGACGCATTTGGGCAAAAGCTATGAAGGAAAAATACGGTGCCAATGCGCGTTCACAGATGTTGAAATATCATATTCAAACCAGTGGACGTTCCTTGCATGCACAAGAAATTGATTTTAACGATATCCGAACGACTTTGCAAGCGCTATATGCAATTTATGACAACACCAATTCATTGCATACCAATGCGTACGACGAAGCCATCACAACACCTACCGAAGAAAGTGTACGTAGGGCAATGGCTATTCAGTTGATCATTAACAAAGAACTGGGCTTGGCTAAGAATGAAAACCCAATTCAGGGCAGTTTTATTATCGAGGAATTGACCGATTTGGTAGAAGAAGCTATTTATGCCGAATTTGACCGAATAACCGAACGCGGTGGCGTATTGGGCGCTATGGAAACGATGTATCAACGCAGTAAAATACAGGAAGAAAGTTTGTACTACGAAACCTTGAAACACACCGGAAAACTTCCTATAATTGGGGTTAATACGTTCCTGGGCAAGAAGGGAAGCAAAACACAAATTCCCGGAGAGGTTATTCGTGCTACCGAAGCAGAAAAACAACAGCAAATACAAACCGTTCAAAATTTATATAAGACTTATGAACCGGTTGCAGCAAAAGCATATAAAGATATTCAAGAAGCTGCCATTCACAACCATAATATTTTTGAAACATTGATGGAAACTGCCAAAG
>JANTGO010000138.1 GCA_024763015.1 Flavobacteriaceae bacterium | reverse complement strand
TTGCATCGACCAAAAAAGTAACAAAAAAGTCTAGGCTTACGAAACTTTTACTAATTTATACGTTCCGCTCCCTAAACAATCTGAACTCGCATTACGCTTCTGCTATTTATCCAATTTTTAGCTAATTGCAAACTCTTATTTCCTATCAAAATTCGTTTATGCTCAAACAGCAGATTGTTTTTAACGTCCGCTCCACTCTAAATTTACGTAAAACTTTCGTAGGCCGTGAGCAAACCGCAATGGTTCGTGTTTAGAAATATTCTTTGTCGATTAAATTACACTTAATTAGAATAGCTTTATATTTTAACGTTCCTGTACAGAAAACAGAATAAAAAATTATTTATTGAATATCAAGATTTTATAAAAAATTAGCTTTTAAACTTCCCCACGCATTTTTTTGATAAACCACTCCAAGCCCAAAAATAATACAATCAAAAAGAGCAAAAGTCTATAATTCACTAAGGCTTGCTTTTGCATACTGATATGAATAATATCAGGATATTTTTTTTGCGACAAGCTTTTTAGTAAATCTTCGATTTGGGTTTTGTTATACAATTTTCCGCCCGTTGCTTGTGCCAATCGCTTTAAATCTTTCATATTTGCATTCGGATTTTTGGCTTCGGCATTATAATTCAACACCACAAAGGAACCCATTTTTTTTAGATGTGTCGTTGCATCCGAAACTGTAAAACCATACGTTCCAGGCGACAAATTGCTCAAGTCAGCCTTGTAAAAATCACCTTGAAACGACATAGGGTAAGTAGATTTTTGCCCTGCTTTTTGCAAGGATAAAACCGGATGTGCTTTGGGATTAATTTCCAAATTCTTATTGAGTATTTGTGTCCCTATCACGATAGAACCTCCTTGGTAAAACTGTCTTTGGTACTGCAATTTAATACGATCGAAATGATCGGCTAAACTTAAATAACGGATAGTTTGTTGCAACATTTGGTCAAAAGCGGCTTGTTTTTTATAAATTCCCGATTGCATCGCCCATTTCCATAAGTTTTCACCGGCGAGCAAAGATTGTTTTTTGCTACTGTTAAAAACCCATAAAGCTTGCTGCGTGTTGACACCTTTAATGTTACTAAAAAAAGCGGTTTGTGTTGTCCCTTTTAATGAAATATACCCGTATTTATCGACCAAAGGCGGTAAAATATCCGTTTTAAGATCAGGCAATTTAAACAAAGAAAAATTTGTATTTTTTCTAGGAAAATAATTTTCAAGCGAAGCCGCAGATTGTTTGCTAAAAAACAATTTTCGAGCATTCAGAAAATCCCAATCGGTTTGAGAACCTGTAATCATCCACCAACTCATCTTATGTTGCGATATTTTATCAAAGGCACTCGCAAAATCCTTTGTCGGCTGGTATAAAACAACTGCTTGATATGCTTTATAATCGATGTTTGTATTCTTCGGATTTTTTAACTCAATTTGCAAATATTTGTTTCGTTTTAAACTTCGCTTAATCGCACCCAAATCAGGGTGAATAATACTTGAAAGCAATAATATTTCACGAACATTATCCAACACCTCCACGCTAAAATAATTGCGATTGTTTAAACGATTTTTTTCATTTGAAATCGGTTGTAAATATGCCTGATAGGAGAAAATACCCTTTGAAGTTGCCGGTAACAAAATGCTAATTTGTTGCGTTTTTTCTTTGTCCGAAAAACTAATATTCTTCTTGTAAACTGTTTTATCTTGTTGTAAAATAACCAATTGGGTTTGCACCTTTTTTTTTCCAGAATACGAGGTAAATATCTCAACCTGAAAACGATTGCCCTTATAAACAAATGGGTTAACATTGAGCAGATCAATAGCTACATCATTGTGTTTGATGGTGTCGCCAAAAGCTATGGGAAAAAACTGAAAATGTGAGTCTTTATTCCACTGATAAACATAGGATTGCCCTTGGGTTGATTGTCCGTCCGTGAGTAAAATAACCGGCGTCGTTTGGTCAGATTGATGTAAATTTTTTAAAAACTGCAACACCGCCGCAATATCAGTTTTTTTGGAAGTAAAAGACAAAGTATCAGTCGTATGCAATGCTGTGTCAAAAGTATAAAAATGCGTATCGAAATGCTTATTAATCTCTGCTTTCTTCAATGCTTGCCAAATATTCTTTAGGTCTTTATCTGCAGATTGTTTCTTGATGGACTCCGTTTGGTCGGCCAACACATAAAGTACCGGTTTTTGAATCTTTTTTTTTTGTTTTTCTATTTTAATGGGCAGTAAAAGTAAAAAAATAGCGAAATATGTCAATCCACGAAGCAAAAACAAAAAAGGTGCCTTCCTTTTATAGAGATAAGGAAAGGCACTCAATAAAATAGCCGCTATTATGGCAAATAAAATATACATAAAATTATACTGTCATGCCGCCATCAACCGTCATTACTTGACCGGTGATATAACTCGATAAATCTGAAGCTAAATATAAACAAGCATTGGCAACATCTTGCGGTGTTCCGGCTCTTTTAAGCGGAATTTTTGCTTGCCATTCTTTTACCACATCCTCAGGCAGTTTACCGGTCATCTCGGTAGCAATAAAACCAGGTGCGATGGCATTGCAACGAATGTTTCTACTACCCAATTCTTTGGCAACAGATTTTGTAAATCCGATAATTCCAGCTTTTGAGGCTGCATAATTTGCTTGACCGGCATTTCCACCAATTCCCACTACAGAACTCATATTGATAATGACTCCTTGACGTGCTTTCATCATCGGACGCAAAACTGCTTTGGTCAAGTTAAATACCGATTTTAAATTGACAGCAATTACGGCATCCCAATCTTGTTCGCTCATTCGCATCAATAAATTGTCTTTGGTAATGCCGGCATTGTTTATCAAAACCTCAACACTTCCAAAATCTTTTAGAATTTGTGCTACTGTGTCATGAGAATTTTCAAAATCAGCCGCATTGGACACGTAGCCCTTCGCCTGTACACCAAAAGCAGAAAGCTCTTGTTCCAAAGCTGCAAAATGGGCATCGTTAATGTCTGTAAAAGCGACATTGGCACCATATTCAGCAAAAGTTAAGGCGATAATTCTTCCGATACCTCTAGCAGCACCGGTTACAATAACATTTTTTCCTTTAAAATTATTCATAGTCAAATTATTTTTTTCAAAAATACATTTTTTATTTAAACTGACAAGAATTGATTGCAATCGAAACAAATATAGCAGATTCAATTCATAAATAAAATACACACAAAACAAAAGTTGTATATTTGTGAGCTATTTGAAATAACAACCATGCCCAAAATCCTAATCTTAACCATTGTTTCCTATATCGTAGGATTTGTTTTTTTACTCATCATCCGTTCGTATGATAAATACGATAAAGAACCCTTGGGAAGATTGGTGATTTTTTCATTTTTGGGGGGCTTGGTTTCTATTGGGGTTGCTTCGTTTATCTACCTTTTTGTACATCCGAAATTTACACTTACGGATGCCATCTTCAAAGTAGGCGCCGTTGAAGAGTTTGCCAAACTAGCTACTTTATTTATCCTGTACAAAATGATTAGAAAACAGTTTGACGAAATAGTAGATGGCATCATTTATGTAGCAGCCATTGCGCTTGGTTTTTCGGTCATCGAAAATATTTTTTATGCTTTGGAAGCGGCAGCACCTTTTAGTCTTTTGGCAAAACGATTTTTATTTGCCACAATCGGACACATCTCATTCTCCGTATATATGGGTATCGCATTTTATATACATAAGAATGTACACAAAAATTATATGGGCTTAACACTTGCCTACGCTATTTCGGTGTTGGCTCACGGATTATACGACGGATTTGTTTTTGAAAAACAATATGCTATCTTATTTATTCCAACCTACTTATTTTTTATTTATTTACAATTCCGTTTGCTAAAAGTGGCCTATGCTTATTCAAAATTCAAACGAAATATCACTCCTGAAAACTTAGTTTTATCACATCAAAAAAACAAACTCAATTGTTGTAATTGTCACCAACAGGGAAGCAATATCTACTTGTTTAATAACATTGAAGTTGATATATGTTTACACTGCGAACATATTATTATTGATGAATCGGAATTCAAAAAAATTTTAAAATATTACCGTCCAAAATTAGACAAAAAAAGATATTTTCAAGAGATAAAATCTTACAACAAGGACATCTTTCTAGACAAAGAAGAACAAATTATGTTTTCTCACAAAAAGGAAAAAATAAACGCAAACGTTCACCACCTTAACACTTGGTTACAAAATGAAAATAAAAACGATTTAAGTAAATATCGTAAAACATTTGAAGGAATTATTTTTAATTTTCTAGGTTTTCGGTTAATAAAAAACTGAAATAATTTCAGTTTTCTGCACAAATGACAGATAAATGATGACATTTTGTTCAGAAATAGTCATAAAATTTCTTGTGGCTTTTGTTTTGATATATTCAAATCGAATGTAAACCTTAAAAATTTAAAATTATGACTGCAATCGTAAAAAAACAAATTAAAGATCCGATTTTATCATTCTTTGATGATTTTTTATCCAATCAAGTGGCAAAATTAGATCCCAATGTAAAAGGCCTTGTGCCTTCTGTAAACATTAAAGAGAATGACAAAGAAGTTAGAATTCATGTAGCAGCTCCCGGTTTGTCAAAAAAAGATTTTGAAATTGATGTGGACAAAAATATTCTAAGTATTTCTGCTCACAAAGAAGTAGAAAAAGAAGATGAAGGAACCAATTATATCAAAAAAGAATTTGGTTATGAAAACTTCCAAAGGTCTTTTACCATTCCTGAAGAAATTTTTGACACCGAAAAAATCAAAGCTACTTACAAAGATGGCATTCTAGAATTGGTCATTCCCAAAAAAGAAGAACAAGTGAAAAAAGTTAAGAAAATACAAGTTTCTTAACAAGTGTTTAAAATAAAAAAAGCGGCGCGAAGCGCCGCTTTTTTTATATTTT
>JANTGO010000137.1 GCA_024763015.1 Flavobacteriaceae bacterium | reverse complement strand
CCACCTGCATTGTGACTTACATAATACGTTGTAAAGACCAATGCAATCCCAAAAATTCCCATTTTGGACAATGCGCCGGAAAATACAGCTGTAAATGACATCGGGCTTTTTGCATAAGCACCGGGTGCCCATACGTGGAAGGGCATTACGGCTGCTTTAATACCAAATCCTAATAATAAAAAGATAGGTATAAAAATATGTTGGTTAAAACTAAAAACACCTTTTGATAAAGCTTCTCCAATAAGGAAAGTGCCATAATAATGATGAATAAACACAATCGCTGTCAGCATAGCGTAGGCACCAATGGCACTAAAAATCATATATTTCATTCCTTCTGTCTTGATATTATAGTAGTAATTGTAAATTACCAATAAGAAAGAAGCCCAAGTCATAATCTCCCAAAAGATAAATAAGGAAATAAAATCTTGACTAGTCACAACGCCAAACATACCGGCAATTGTCAACAAGAAAGCACCATAAAAGTATCCAAGTCTAGCCTTGCCTTCCATATAAGCGATTGAATACAACAAAGCCAGCCAGCTCAATCCCAAAACAATATAAATAAAGTAATAGGAAAAAGCATTTAAACCCCATTGCATCGACAAACCGCCAAGCGTGAATTTAAACTGTTCGCCCAATTGTGCCAATCCGAAAAAATAACCGGTAGCAATTGTAATCGTAATAAAAGCTGATATAGCCGTTAATTTATGATTGACAGCATTTATAAAATATGTAAATGCAGCACCTACTGTTAAAATGAGTAATATAATGGTCAATGTATTCATTATTGTATCGTATTTTTTACTTTAATATATGTTGAATATAATTCGCTTTATCGAGCAAACTATCTGCTGCTTGATGTAAATAACCTGAAATTAAATCAGGATATACCCCAATCACAATGATAAAAAGCGTCATAAAACTCATCGATATAATGGCATTAATTGATGGTCTGTGTTCAGTATGCTCAACTTCGTCCTTGTAGAAATAAATTCTGGCAACCGTTCTTAAATAATATACCAATTCTATAATAGTTACCATTAGGATACCAATGATTAAAATAATCATGTTTTTATCGCCGGCAGCAATCAAGATATAGAATTTGCTCCAAAATCCTGAAAAGGGCGGAAAACCGACAATGGCAAAAGCTGCGATTGAAAATATGGCAGACACAAAAGGCAATCGCTTGTGAATACCATTCAAGCCAACCAAACGTTTGTCTTCGGAATTATAGATAAAATAACTACCCGACATGAAGAGCAAAGCTTTGATAACAGCATGGTTTAGCATTAAGAAAATGGCACCAAAAACAGCTAAGTGCGATCCAATACCAAAGGCTATTAAAACCAAACCCATTTGTCCGAGACTTGAATATGCCAACATTCGTTTGAGGTTTGCTTGTGCTACTGCTGAAATTTCAGCCACCAACATCGTTACAAATCCCATCACAATTAAATATTGATGTATGCCTTCTACATCGAATAATGTAAAGGTAACCCTAATCAAAGCATATACACCTGCAACTGATACAACGGCAGCAAATACAGCACTTGTAGGAGAAGGTGCTTGAGAATAAGCATCCGGTGCCCAACCGTTCATTGGAAACATTTCTGCTTCAATACCCAGTGCTATTAGAAAAAATATGAGTGCCGTAATTTTCATCGTTTGCGGTACCATGGGCATACGCTCTGCGATTTGTGCCATATTTAAAGTACCTGTTTGTGTATAGATAATTAAGATACCCAACAATAGAAATGTTGAAGCCAAACTACCGATAAGCAAATACTTAAAACTGGCTTCAGCACCGTCTCTACCACGGTAAAAAGCGGTAAGCGAATAGGCTGTAATGCCTACAATTTCTATAAAAACAAACATATTAAACAAATCACCGGTGATAATGACACCCAAAGAACCGGCAATCATCATCATTTGTAATATTTCGTAATATTTTACTTCCCCCCCTTTCAGTCTGACTTTAAATTTATAGCCATACAACCAAATAGCAAATCCGATAACGGAAACGGATGTTGCCAAGAAAGCCGAAAAAGGCGTTAAAACTAAGTTGATTCCCCAAGGCGCTTTCCATCCGGCAATGACTTCGCTAATCATTCCTTTTTCTAAAACTTGTGGCATTAACACCAAGGAAACAATAATGTTGTAAAATAAAACAATACCCGGCACTAATCTAGCAGCATTTTTATAAATTTTAGCTAGAAGCGCAATGGCAAAGGCTGCCAATAGGGGTGCGACGATATAATGAACTGGACTTATTACCATTTTAATGAATTTATTTGATCAATATTTGCTGTGTGATGGTGTTTATATAATCTGATGATAAGAGACAATGCCAATGCTGTTACGGCAAAACCGATAACAATAGCTGTCAAAACCAATGCTTGTGGCACAGGATCAACCATTTTGGCTACATCGCCTTCGTGTCCCGGTGAAAAAATAGGAGCCGTTCCATTTTGAATATAGCCCACTGCCACAAACAATAAATTGATACCGGAATCCATAATAGATAAACCAATCGCTATTTTCACCAAGTGTTTTTTTAACAATACACCATATAATCCTATAATAATTAACATAATAGCTGTTCCGTAAACCGCTATTGATATCAAGTCTTTATACTTGAAAAATATTTCGCTAAACTCCATCATTTTTTTCTCGGTTTAATATTTAATAAGGTATCTAATACGCTGGTCAATTCCGTACCTACTTTTATTCCAATAAAAATATAAATCAAGGGAATGAGACCACCGCTTATCAAATCATTAAGATTGCCTGTCCAAGCGGTATTTTGCAAGAAGGAGCCATAAACAATCAAGCCGTATAAACCGGCAGCTACAAATCCCAATCCTGCAATACTCTCAAGCCAAGTCATCACATTGTGGTTGGTATAAAACGTTTTATAAGTAATGAGCATCAACAAGAAACCGGTTGCAATGATTGCCCCTCCTTGAAAACCACCACCAGGGGTTAAATGTCCATGAACAAAAACATAAATACCCAATACCAAAATGAGTGGAAATAATATTTTGGCACCTGTTCTAACCAAGCTGGATGATGGAATAGCCAAACGTTCTTCTGTTTCTTCCTCTTCTTTTCTATAAAGGATACTCATCAATCCGGTAACCGCTAAAAACAACACGGTAACTTCACCCAAGGTATCAAAACCTCTAAAGTTTACAACGATTGCGGTAATGGTATTAGCAACGTGTAAATCTTCAGGAGATTTTTGTAAATAAAATGCAGAAACCGTTTCAGGATTGTTTAAATCACCCAACCTGTTTGCGCCAAAGGGTATTGCCTTAAAAGTGCTTGCCAAGTAAAAACCCAGAACAGCAATAAGCGCGAATATGATATATTTTTTTAACATCGGTTTATATATTTATGTATTCAAATAATTATTTCTTTTTGCTAAATTTTTCAACATGATTATCCGTATACTCATCCTCATCACGCGTTGTATTTCGAATGGTGATAATAAAAATAATGGTAGTTAATGCAATTCCAATTGCTGCCTCTGTTATCGCCACATCAGGTGCTTGAAGCAAATAAAAGAAAATAGACAAAATAACACTAATAACGCCTGTAGCCAAGACAGCATAAAGCAAATCTTTTTGCAAAATTGCATAAATGGCTGCCGCCAAAATGATAATAACCATTACTATTAAAAACAAAATCATTGACATAATTACTCTCTTTTAAATTAGTGTTTCTTTTTTTCTTTTTTGACAACATTCTCATAAGCATCTATCTTATTCTTGAAGAAAGGTACAATACCACTATGATAAGAAGCTCTTGCCAATGCATGAGAACTCAAAGGATTGGAAATCCCTATAAATAAGATGATTACTATTAATTTAATCAACCAATCCGGTTGCATCAAACCTACCCCAAGTGCTACACTCATAGCACCAAGTGTAGAAGCTTTTGTACCTGCTTGTAAGCGGTCATAAATATCGGGCATACGATAAATACCCAAAGCACCCAAAAACAAGAATATACTTCCTAAGAGCACAAAAAATAATCCTAAATATTCCAATATGTTATTTAATAATTCCATTATAATGCTTTTTCTATGAATCTTGCAATTACGATAATTCCGATAAAACCTAGTACTGCGTAAACCAAGGCTAAATCTATATAAATATATCTCTGATAAATATACCCAAGCAAAACGATTGCGCCGATGCCCACTACAGATAAGGTATCCAATGCAACGGCTCTATCACTCCCTGAGGGCCCTTTGACAAAACGCAAGAAAGCCAAAAAGGCCGCGATGCTTATTAAAGACATTGATATGTATAAAACTATATTCATTTTTTTTATTTTAAGTTAAAAAAATTATTTTATTCCGTATATTTTAAGTAATATCTTTTCAAATGGCGCTGCAATCTCCTTAAAAGCTTCTTCTTCATCTTGTGTAGTTACATCAATCCAGTGCACATAAAAACGATTGCCTACGACATCTACTGTTAACGTACCCGGCGTCAAAGTGATACTATTGGCCAAAATCATTCTAGCAAAATGACTGTGTAGTTTGGTCTCGAAGGTAACAATCCCCGGATTGATAGGTAGAGATGGAGAAACAACCCTACGCGCTACATCAAAATTTGCCTTAATCAAAGCTGCAATAAACACAAAAAAGTATTCTATAAAATAGAAAAAATGCGAAGGTGTCAGTAACACAGGGTCACAACAATTAAAGTTTTTCACCGTTATATATGCAATAAAAAGACTAATTACAATGCCGGTTATCAATTCTGCAATTTGAAATGAGGTAGTAAAGGCAAACCAAATCAAAAAAATTACAAAAAACGTATAAATAAATTTGCTGATTGAGAATACTGTTTTGTTCATTTTACTTTTATTTTCATAAGCCAAAAATATATAATCTAAAAAGGTTTTTTATGAGGATTATCAGAATTTTGAAATATTTATTGAAATAAAAGTTAATACTTTCATTAGAGGATATTTAAGCAGAAATATTTTTCAATCATCAAAAAATACGTATTTTTACCAAAAATTTATTATTTAAAATAAAACTATGAAA
>JANTGO010000136.1 GCA_024763015.1 Flavobacteriaceae bacterium | reverse complement strand
TTTTGAAGAAAAGCAAGGAAAAAAGAAACGTTTTATATTCATCATCTTGATAACTGGTTAGTATTAAGGAGCGAAACGTATAAATTAGTAAAAGTTTCGTAAGCCTAGACTTTTTTGTTACTTTTTTGGTCAATGCAAATCGGAGATTCACGAACACTTAAAAAAATAATAAATAATAGTGAGTAAAAAAGTAATAATTTAATAAAAAATAGACATAGAATAGTTTTCAAGAATTATATTTGAGACACCTAAATTTTGAAATAAAAATTTTTGATTATTTAGATATCTGCAAATTGTGATCTCTGATGAAAAAAGTGAGAAAAACAGAAAAAAAGTCGATAAGATAACAATGAAATAAACCATAAATATCAATGAGATACTTCTTTTATATCATCTGTGGTGGTTTGTTTTAAGTCTGATGCTAATCCAACAATTCAAGGATCATATCGATACCTTTTTCCAAATCTTCATCCGAGATGGTGAGGGGTGGCGTGATGCGAACGGCGCGCTTTTCGTAGAGCAACCAAAACAGAATTAATCCTTTGTCTAGGGCAGATAAAATTAATTTGTTTGCTTGTTCGGCTGTTTTCATAATGAGCGAAAGCATTAAACCGCGTCCGCGAATTTCCTTAATCTTAGGGTGCTTGAGTTTGCTGCGAATTATTTTTTCTTTACGAAGCGCTTCGCTTGCCAAATCTTGTTTTTCGATATAAGTAAGTGTTGCCAGTGCAGCAGAGGCTATAACGGGATGCCCGCCAAAAGTTGTGATGTGTCCCATGGGTGGTTGGGTAAAATTTTGCATCAGTTCTTTTGAGCCGGTCAAGGCACCAATTGGCATGCCACCACCAAGTGCTTTTCCGGTGATAACGATATCGGGAATGAGATCGTAATTTTCAAATCCGAACATTTTTCCGGTTCGTCCAAATCCTGTTTGTATTTCGTCTAGAATAAGTAGGGCACCTACTTCTTCACAGCGTTTTTTTACCGCTTTTAGGTAGTTGTTTTTTGGTTCGATAAATCCTGCACCGCCTTGAATGCTTTCCAGTATAACGGCTGCCGTTTTCCGACTTATTTTCTCTATATCTTCTTCGTTATTATATTCGATAAAACGAATGCCGGGTATCAGCGGCATAAACGGATTTTTTCGCGGGGCGTAATCCATAACCGACATACTGCCTTGCGTATTGCCGTGATAGGCTTTTTTTGCAGCAATAACCTCGTGTCGTCCGGTATGCAATTTTGCTAATTTCATAGCTGCTTCTGTGGCTTCTGTGCCCGAATTGACCAAATAGGTGTTGTTTAATGCGCCCGGCATCATTTCGGCTATTTTTTTTGCCAGTGCCACTTGTGGTTCTTGGATAAATTCTCCATAAACCATTACATGCATATACTTTTCCAATTGTCGTTGTATCGCTGTGACGACTACTTCCGGACGGTGTCCAAGCGCATTAGCGGATACGCCTGCCACAAAATCGAGGTAGGCTTTGCCATTGACGTCATAAATATAGCTTCCTTTTGCCGAAGCTACTTCAACAGCCATTGGATGGGGAGAAGTTTGCGCCTGATATTTTTTGAAATCACGGTTCATATTACTTGATGGTTTATTTTAACAAAGGTAGAAATAATACCTAATAAATTGTTTTTAAAACAACATTTTTAATGCGATGCCACCGGTGTGTATGGCCGCTTGTTTCTGTGACAAGCGAAAATTATAATGGATATTCATTTCGAGGTAAGAATTTATTTTTTGATGATATAGACTACTAAATACCCAATTTTTTCCGGTTTGCAATCCTGCTAACATCTGAAAAGCGACCGGCGAATTTGCATTTCCCGATAATTGGTTGTCAACCCAAGTCAAACCGGCTTCAAAACGATTGTTTTTAAAGTCCAAATAACGATATTTTGCACCTAATGAATGCATTTGCAATTTTTCATTTCCTGAAATATTTCCCTTTTTTTTCCATTGATAAAAAATGCTGAATTTTGATTTTTTTGCCTGTTTAAAACTGATGTTTTCCGATATTCCTTTGCTGTGTAGCGTGAAATTTTTGCTTGCATAATCTTCGGAATTGCTAGTATTTTCACTAGTGGATATATTTTGTTTCCAGACGAGGTTGGGCAAAAAAGCGTGTTTGCTCGTCAATTCGTATTTTTTTATAGAATGACTTTGCTTGCCTATATACAACAGTTGTGTTTGGTTGAGATTTTGGTAGCTAAGATGCAATGAAAACCTTTTTTTTGTCCGGTTAAAAAACAAGTCGTTTTGAACCAAACTGTTTTGAGATAAAGGATTTTCGGCTTGCCATACAAAGGGATGAAATTCTGGCTTTTGTTCAATTTGGTGCTTCTTGCTGATCTGAAATATATTGTAAAATTTACGCCAGAATTTTATATTTCCGGTTGCTTTTGGATTGATGATAAAACTAAAATTGTAATCATTATTGAGCGTGCTGATATAGTTTTTGGAAGGCAGCATCACTTGTATGTAATTGGCTTGATCCGAATAAACAGCCACTTCAAACTCATTGATTTCCTTGATGCCGTTTCCATTATAATCTATCCATTGATGTGTACCTTGTCCGGGGGGTGTTTCTACAAAAACAACTTCGTTTCGCAAGGTGTTTCCGTTATAAGTGCCAACCTGTACTTGCGTCATAAACACTTTTTTAACAAAGAATTGTTGCCAAGAAAAACGCAAGTTTACATAATCTTTTTCTTGCGATTGTCGGTAGTGGTTCAGATGTCGGTAATCGATGAATAATTTTGCTCTGTGATTGGTACCGCGTATTTGTATTTGCCCAAAAATATTTTGTTTTTGGGTCGTTTTTTGGAATTGATTGTTATAAATGCTATCGTTTTGTGAGATTTTGTACCCAACTTTTATGCCCAAACGGCTACTGTCTATTTTTGCGATGCTAAAAGTGCCAAAACGGTATCGATAATTGAGACTGTCTTTTAGCAAGTTTTTGATTTGGTTACGGTCCTCATAGTGCCCTGTCAATCCAAACATTAAAGCTTTGATATTTTGACTTATTTCTTGATGAAAATAGGATGCTTTCAGATGATTTTCCGTGTTTATTTGTTGTTGGACATTCCTGAAATTTCCTGTAAAATAGGTCTTTTTAAGCTGCCAATGATTTCGTAGGAAAACTTGGTTGGCTTTGATACTATCTCGCAGTTGAAAATAACTAAATCCTGATGCGATTTCATTGCTTTGATGGGTATAAGCTATTTCCGTTTTAAGCAGTTGTTGTTTGCCAAAAACACTGTCGATTTGCCATTCTCTCTCAAATTCAATAGGCTGATAAGGGTCTAAAACCTTAAAATTTTTGTGCGTAAAATCGTGTTGCAGTTTTATTAAAAGTTTTTGTTTGTTTTTCTGCCATAAATTCTGTCTAATGTCAATATGGGAAGCAAAACCGGTATTGTCTTGGTCGTCTTTTGTAGAAAACAGGTTATTATCGGCGTAGTTGATAATGCCGTTGTATTTTATATAATTGTCTTCGCTAGGGTGGTAGTTCAAGCTAAATCCTGCATATTCCTGACTTTTTGGGGCGGTTAGTTTTATTTTTGGTTCGTAATCGCCTTGACTTGCCCCTACATATTCAAATATTTTTCCGTTGGCAATTATTTCCCGGATTTTGTAATCGCCTTTTTGGGGTCCTACATAACTAAAACGGAGGTCGTATAAATCGGGGAGGTCGTCAGGGGTGTAAACAAAGTGAAATCCTTGGGCATCATTGACTTTTTGATAGAGAATTTTATTAGGATTATAGCCGGAAGGCGTTGCCGAAAGCACATATAATTCGTTAAGATGGTCACCTGCATTTTTTAGGACTTCGTGTTGGGCAGTATCTAAATCGAATAGTAGCGTTCTGTTTTTATTATCGTTTTCTAGGAAAGTGAACAACTTAAAATCAATTTTTTTGCCCAAATGTTCGTATTGATTATGGTTGAGGTAGCGCTGGTAGTGTTGATTGGAATAGTTAAACTCAACCGCTATTCGTTGGTTTTGCGAGATGGGAAAAGTAGGCTTGAAAGTCAATTCCGCTGTCTCATAATTAATAGTGTAATCTTTGTCCTCACCTGCTTGTAACAATTTGCCGTTTACATATACTTTTTCGCTTTTGGCAATTACAAAAATATAGTTTTCACCGTGATTTCCTTTGAGCACATAAGGACCTTGATTGCCTTCAACACCATTAAATCTGTTGATGGCAAAACTACCTTCGACCATGCCACCGGCAATTTTTAAGCGACTGCTATCTTTGCCCATTTGCAAGGAAAAGCCTTGCGTTTTTCTAAAAAATTTCAGAAAATAATTGTTGTACGATTTCATATAAATATCGCCACCGCTTGCTTTCCAGCTAGGCCCGATGAGTTGCATATAAATACGGTCAAATTCTTTGTAACTCTGTGAAATACCGCTATATGCTTGTGGGAGATTGTCGTCGTTTAACACAGCTTTGATGCTTACTTTTGAACTGATTTTTCCTTCGATTTGCAAGTCTAATTTGGATTGCATAACCAAACTTTGATTGTTTCCTGCCGTAAATCCGCGTAGGATAAATCCCTTGGTTTGCAGTCCTTCAAAAGGTTTTTCTTGATAAATATTTTGATGGTTTAAGGAAATTGTTTTTCGGTTTACCGTGTCTATTTTGCTTGGATCGATAATTTGATAAGTTCGCCTCAAAAATTCGGGATATACTAAATATTTTATTGTGATAAATTGTCCTTGATATTTTTGAACATCGGTAAAAATCATATAAGCATGGACAAAATCGACTTGGTAATCTGTTTTGGGAATTAGATTTTGTTGCGCATCAAAAGCTTCAAAATAAAAGGGCTGAATACTAAACGTATCTATTTGTATCCGCGCATTGGTAACCCGTATTTTTTTAGTTTGCAAATGAATATAGCCGTCTTCTTGCCCATAGGACAACATACTTATGCAAAAGATAAAAAGTATTAGGATGCGTTTCAAGGACTTTTGATATTTTAAACGAAAAAAACAAAGGTAATATTTTAAGCCGGAAAATTTTCCATTTTTCACCATTTCCCCTGACAGATGCGATGTCCTGTAC
>JANTGO010000135.1 GCA_024763015.1 Flavobacteriaceae bacterium | reverse complement strand
ACTTTTTTGCATCGACCAAAAAAGTAACAAAAAAGTCTAGGCTTACGAAACTTTTACTAATTTATACGTTCCGCTCCCTAAACAATCTGAACTCGCACTACGCTTCTGCTATCAATCTAGTTTTCAATTATTTGTAAATTATTATCTCCTATCAAAATTCGTTTATGCTCAAACAGCAGATTGTTTTTGACGTCCGCTCCACTCTAAATTTACGTAAAACCTTCGTATGCCATGGGCAAACCGCAATGGTTCGTGTTTAGAAATATTCTTTGTCTCAAATTACACTTTACCAGATACATTTTTTTAATATTTGGGTGTCCCTGTGCGGAAAACAGGTAAATATGTCTTAAATACAAATTTATGGCGGAACTAATTCTGTTTTCGTTCATGCCATTGACCATGGCCATAAAAAACATACTGCCCCAAAGACCCAAAATTATGGATGCAATAATGACCGAAGTACGCAATTTGTTTCGCCAAAGGTTTCGCCAAGCTATTTTTATGATTGTTTTCATGTGTTTATTAACCTAATTTTTCATTGATAAGGGTCAATGGCTTATTTATTTCGAATGGCTTTTAAAGTATTGAGTCGCCATATTTTAATCGTTGGATATAAGGCTACGAACATACTAATGCCAAAAATAATCAGCGCATGTGTTAAAAATATGTCAGGATCAATAGAAAATGGAATTTGTGGTAAAAAACCATATTCTTCCATTACTTGTGCTTTTTCAGATGGCAAGGGCATCGGATGAAAATGAAAATAATAACTAATAGGATAGGCCATAATGGCGCCAAGAATTACCCCAATAAAACTCAATAGAATGCTTTCTAACCAAAAACTAGCTATAATTATTCTTTTTTTAGTACCGATAGCCGTCATAATACCTATCTCGAAAATGCGTTCTTCGGTCATCATCAAAACCGTGCTAAAAATACCAAAAGCAATGATCATGTATAGTATAAAAATCATATACAATCCGCCTACGTTATCCGCCAAAATAGCTTGATTAAGTTCGGGCAGCATCTCTTTCCAAGTCATCAACTCATATTTATTTGTATCTATTTGCTTTGAGAGGTTTTGTTTAAGCCGATCGATATTTGCATAGTCTTTAACACCAATCAGCAAATTGGTTACCAAAGGCGGTGCCGACAAATACGCTTGCAAGCTGCGGATTGGAATAAAAACAACTATGTTATTCAAATCGCCACTTTGGAGATCAGCAATACCCGAAACCTTATATTTTCCGGCAGCAGACATACCGTGATAGCCCTGCCCTATCAAGTAAATACTATCACCCGTTTTTGCATTTAAAAAATGTGCCATTCCTTTGGTTAAAACCACTTCCTGACTATTGGGTTTAAAACTCGTCCCGGAGATGAGGCGTTCCTCCAAAGGTTTAATCTCTTGTTCTTTATCCACATCGACACCGTTTAGCAATACGCCTTTTGAGTATTTGTCAAAAGAAATTAAGGCATAGGTTTCTAAGCGTGGCACCAAATAAGTGATATTTTTATTTTGATGTAAAGTTTGAAATAAACTATCATCTGCAACAAATGCATTGTCTAAGGTACGGTCTTCCCAATAGCCTTTGGCATGCAGTTGTATGTAACCGGTATAGTTTCCGGCTATATTTTTAATAACGCTATCATAAGCACCCAATTGCATAGAGCGAATAAACAAGGCCAAAAATACCGCAATAAAAACCGAAAGCACCGTAATAATACTGCGTTTTTTGTTTCTAAAGATATTTCGCCAAGCAAGTTTTATCAGTAGTTTCATAACATCGTTATCATATTTTAATTCTGGTCATATAATTAGGGCTAAACAATTTGTCGCTGACCGGCAAGTCAAATTGCAAACTGTTATAAATAATGATGGTTTTGTTGCCGGGTTTGTCCACAGGAATAAACGACAATCTGGAAGGCAAGCGTTTGCCGTTAAACATTTTGGGTTCTGAAGCAATCATTTTATTGACCAAAAATCCGTCCTCATCATAAAATTCGGCTTTCATTTGCATATAATCTTTTTGGTCTATCCACAATAAAATTTTACCCCAAACCACCGGCGCATCCTCTTTGGGTGTCAGCAATATTTTCCAAGTTCTGAGCCCTTCTACCGTTTCTTCTCCTAGAATTTTATGGGTGTAATCCTTGACAATGGATGATTGTTTTACCAAATCGTCGTTGGTCAAATCCGTGCCCATCCAAGATTGCAACATCATAGAAGGTGGCATTTTAATCTTGCGATTTATCGAAGGCATATATTGCCACATTTCATTTTTTCTTTTTAGGAAAACAATGCCTTTTTCCTTAGGCGGATAGGTTACCACGGACACAGCATAATCATCGCTTTTGCTCCAAGATTTTAGGCGCATTTTACGTTGCCACTTAGGGCGAACAATTTTGATGGTCATACGATTAAAAGATGTGTTTCCACGCATTTTTTTATCCGCTTTTTTAATGATATCAGTCGCATTTTGCGCTTGTATCATTATGGGCATTATGAGTAATAGGTAAATCAATAATTTTTTCATGGTATCGTAGTTTAAGTATCTGAATTCGACAATTTTTCTATGTCGTTTAACAGCATTTTTTTGACCGCTTGCAAATTGTAATCATCACCCAAGACAATATAATGAAGCGCAATACCGTCTAATTGCGCCGCAATCAAGCGCGCTCTGATGGCAGGATTTTCTACCTTTCCGGCTTTGAGCAAGGCTTCCAGTTCGACAAAATACTTTTGAAAAATACCTGTCATAACACTATGAATTCTAGGCATATCAGCTACTTGCATCGATAGGGAAATGGATAACTTCCAAAATTTTGCCTGCACTTGCATGGCGGTAAAAAATAATTCTATACCGTGTCTTAGCAATTTTTTTGGGGATAAAGTTTTAGATTTTTGGACCAATTCGTTAAAAATATCATCGGCAGCATCAGTCATGACAAATAGCAAAACGCTTTCCAACAAAGCTTCTTTGCTGTCGAAATAATTATACATCAAGCCTTTGGAAATATCACAAGCTTTGGCTATTTCACTAATGCTTGTCCGGTGATAGCCATGCAAGGCAAACAGTTCTAAAGCCGTCAATTCAATCTGCTGCTGTCTTTGTGTTCTAATCTGCTCGTTATCTTCTTTTTTTCTTGGGGACATATTTTATGACTGAACGTTTGGTCAAAAGTAGGGAATAATTTTTAATTTGGAGATGTTTTTTAAAAATTCTGTAAAATTTATTTGTTTGGGTATTTGTGTATGTACAGACGCAATGCATTGCGTCTGTACAAATGCATTGCTTATTTTTTGTGGGGAGAATTTCATGTTATAAGGTATATCCTGTAACAGATTTTATAATAATACAATTAAAGTTTCATATTGTCAATGCGTGATTTTACAATTTCCTTTTTGACTAAATATTGATTAATAATGGCAAACAATAATAGTACGCTCCCTGTATAATAGGCACAATAATAAAAATTATCTGCCATCATAAAGCCCAATAAACTTCCGCCAATAACCAATAAAGTGGCAAGAACCCAATATGTCTTCATCTTATATGCATAAACGAAAGGCAAATAATGAGCGCCAATGATTATAGTCAATGCCGGAAAAAAAAGATTTACATTTTCCTTCGTAAGTAGAAAGATTAATGGGAAAGAAAATGGTATTATCAAACTTATTTGAGTGAATAATAAACTAAGGGGATTTTCTCTGCTTACTTTAGGTCGTTTTAAAACAATTTGAAGTAATTGACTTAATGGATAAAAAAAAGTTCCACTAACAATAATTACCAGAATTCCAATTTTGAATGAAACAAGTTCCCAAAGAATTCCAGCTAATATCCAAAAAAATCCTTCAAGTAGCAATATCGAATAGCCACCCAAATAAGATTGCCTTATTTCCTTATGATAATCTATTTTATTTATCAAATAATTTAATTTTTCTTCCGTTAAGAGGCTGTATAGGTCTGTAATTATTATCTAATATTTTCGAAAATTTTTCGATTTGCTCTTTTGATGCTTCTACCGGGTTTTTCAAAACATACCAGCTTACAACCTCTGAACAAGGAGGGGTTGTTAATGAACCACTGTAATAAAAATAAGATTTATTTTCGGGAAACAGTTTAAATAAATCAATCGTTTCATCTGCTTTATAAGTCGCTTTTTTTGTTGGAAAATGCTCTAAATATTTTTTAAACAACTCATTTTCTTTTCCTTCTACAAACATTATCCCTAGAACAGCAAAATCCTTATCAGAATGCTTGTGAACAAAATGGACTTCCAGAGGAAAATGCTTGCCATTAATTGTATGCTCACTTAAAGCATGATAATGAAACTGTAGAAGTTTGTAATCTTTATCGTTTATTTTTACAACATTCTCTCCATCAGCATTAAATTGTACGGTGTGTCCATTGTTAATGATATTCACTTTTGATTTTCCATAGTTAAATTTTAAGGCATTTAGCCCTCCATCTTTAACTGCCGATTGAGATATAATATCGATTGGAGATTGAGCATTTCCTCCACAATCTGTAAAATCATCACATAAATTTTTCCAATTTTCAGGTCCGTGTTCCCCTTTATGGTGAGACCAATGAACATCATTGCAATCTTTTTTACTGTGTTCTTTTTTAACCTCTTTTACTTGTGTTACTGCATCTTCCTTCTTATGACTATTATTCGTGTTTTTACAAGAATAGATAAAGAATATTGCTATTAGTATAGCCGCTAAATTAATTTTTTGTTTCATTTTATAAATTTTAAATGTATACATTTTTTTAAATCACAAGCATATGTGTCATACACAAATCCCAAATTTTTCAAATATACTTTTTTTAATTTAAAATGAAGCTATATTTAACAAAAATAAAGGAAAACGAGTTGTTTTAGCTGAGCATTGACTTTCTGTGTATATTTTAAGATACAAATTGCATGATTTGCCAATTCAGCTTTATTTATATAAGTAGCGACAGAAACCACTCACAAACTTTTCAAATAAACATCAATATTTATTTAATCATAAGAATAATTCATCAAAAATCTAAATAGTCGTTCCTTAAATTAAGTTTAACAATTTGTAAATCAGGTAATTAATTACTATTTTTATCATATTTTATAGTGTTTTATTGCAAGGTTTTTCGTATATTG
>JANTGO010000134.1 GCA_024763015.1 Flavobacteriaceae bacterium | reverse complement strand
GAAGCATTTTCTATTACAAAAATGCCTGCCAAAACGGGAATAAGCAATTCCTTTCTGATAAAAATGGCTACTACCGCTATGATGGCACCAATGGTCAAACTGCCTGTATCGCCCATAAAAACTTGTGCAGGAAAGGCATTAAACCATAAAAAACCAACCAACGCACCGGTGAAAGCACTAATAAATACCGAGACTTCTCCAATCTTTGGGATAAACATAATATTGAGATAATCCGAGACAATGATATTCCCCGAAACCCAAGCCAAAACTGCCAGTGCCAAGACGATTATCGCAGAAGTACCTGCTGCTAAGCCATCGATACCATCGGTCAGATTGGCCGCATTTGAAACGGCTGTGATAATAAAGATTACAGCTAATATAAAAAATATCCAAGCAAATTTTTCCCAAGACGGGCTAATTACTCGCAAAACATTCTCATAATCAAATTCGTTGTTTTTTACCATTGGAATGGTTGTTTTCAAAGATTTCTCAGGCGCATTAAAACGCTGCGAAACACTAGTTTGCGTCAAATTCGGATGTGTTTTTTTGGTACGAATTGTAATATTGTCATTGCTCAGCATAACTATTGCTACCACAATACCCAGCACCACTTGACCTAGAATTTTAAATTTTCCTGCCAAGCCTTCTTTATTCTTCTTAACCACTTTTATATAATCATCTCCAAAACCGATAAATCCCATCCAAAGCAATGTAAACAGTAGGACTTGAATATAAACATTGGACAAATCATTGAACAGTAAAACCGGAATTAGAGTTGCCAAAATGATAATAATACCACCCATTGTTGGGGTTCCTTCTTTGGTTTTTTGACCTTCCAAACCCAAATCTCTAACCGTCTCGCCTATTTGTAATCGACGCAAATAACCAATGATTTTTTTACCTGCAACCAATGAAAAAATCAAAGCCGTCAAAAAAGACATCACCGATCTAAAAGACAGATAATTGAACAATCCGGCTCCCGGTACATTTTCTAAAATATGTGCAAAAAAGTAATACAACATAATGCTATTTTTTTATGATTTAACGGATATCAGTCCGAATACGCGTTTAATTTCTTCTCTATCATCAAAATGATGTTTCACCCCTTTAATGATTTGGTAATCCTCGTGCCCCTTACCGGCTACAAGGATAATATCTCCCGGATTTGCCATTTGTCCGGCAGCTTTTATAGCTTGGTGTCGATCGGCAATGCGCAAAGTTTTTTTATAATATTCACCCGGCACACCTGCTTCCATATCATCGATGATATCATCAGGATTTTCATCCCTTGGATTGTCAGATGTGAAAATAACCTGATCGCTCAATTTTGCGGCAACAGCCGCCATTTCAGGTCGCTTTGTTTTGTCTCTATTACCTCCGGCGCCTACTACGGCAATCAATTTTTCCGTATTTTTTGGACGAATGCTATTAATCGTTTTTAACACATTCTCAAGTGCATCGGGTGTATGTGCATAATCTACAATAGCGACTTTTCCTTCGGGAGACAGAATAATTTCGAAACGCCCATCTACGCTATCCATTTGACTGATTATCTTCAAAATGTCAAAACTATCCAAACCCAACAGATTGGCACTTGCATACACCGACAACAAATTATAAGCATTAAATTCGCCAATTAATCTAACCCAAACATCCATATTATTTATTAGCAATTCCATTCCGGTAAAATTTTGTTCCAATATCTTTACTTTGAAATCAGCCGGGTTTTTAAGTGCATAGGTAAATTTTTGTGCTTGGGTGTTTTGCAACATAAAAGCACCATTTTTATCATCTATATTGACCAATGCAAAAGCATCCTTTTTTAATTCGTCAAAAAATATTTTTTTGGTGTCTCTATAATTTATAAATGTTTCGTGGTAATCTAAATGGTCATGCGTTAAATTGGTAAAAATAGCTCCGTCAAAATCCAAGGCTTTGGTCCTTTTTTGGTCTATACCGTGCGAACTGACTTCCATAAACACATGCGTTACACCTTCTTGCAACATTTTGGCTAAATAATACTGGATCACCAATGGATCCGGCGTGGTATGGGTTGCTTCAAAAGCTTCACCTGCCACTAATATTTTAACGGTTGACAAAAGCCCTGCTTTGTATCCTGCTTGGGTAAACAAGCGGTACAGAAGTGTTGCAATTGTCGTTTTGCCATTGGTGCCGGTTACACCAACCAGCTTCATTTTTTTGGAAGGATTGCCATAATAATTTGCTGCCATAAGCGCCAAAGCCGCATGGGTATCGGCAACTTGTATTTGGACAATATTTTCGGGTAAATTTGTTTGCCACTGCGACACCACTACCACACTAGCGCCATTCTCAACCGCTTGATTTATAAAATTATGTCCATCTGCCTGCACACCTTTGATCGCAACGAACACATCGTCTTTATTAATTTTTCTTGAATCAAAAGCAATGGCTCGAACCTGCACAGCTGTATCGGCAGACGCTTTTAGGATTGAAATATTTTCTAATATGTTTCTTAATTCTTTCACAATAATTCTAGGGCTACTACTTGATTTTTTTTAATTCTCTCTCCTCTGGCAATAGATTGTTTTTTCACGGCACCTGTTCCGCTCATTTTTACTCTTAATCCCATATTTTCTAAAATATACAG
This sequence comes from Flavobacteriaceae bacterium, assembly GCA_024763015.1. Taxonomy (GTDB): domain Bacteria; phylum Bacteroidota; class Bacteroidia; order Flavobacteriales; family Flavobacteriaceae; genus WGBX01. The sequence goes on along the minus strand of JANTGO010000134.1, from coordinate 2,612 downwards.
GGCGTCTTTTGATGGCATTCCCACCAAATTTGGCATAACCGTTTTATATTTTTCCAGTACTTTATCGGATTTATCCAACACCTTTATTTTATTAAAAGCTAATTTTTGTGTATTGGACAATTTTCCATTAATATATTCGGCCACTTTTTCAAAAACAGGCGCTGCAACGATATTGCCATAATATCCTTTTTCGGGATTGGGTTTATGTATGACGACTATCATTGAATACTTGGGATGATCTGCCGGAAAATACCCAACAAACGATGCGACATATTGCCCTTTACCTTTCCAGTATTCTGTTTGTGCCGTACCCGTTTTACCGGCTATTGCGACAAAGTCATTTTTAATATTGGTCGCCGTGCCCCTCAACACAACACCCTTCATCATATTTTGCATTTTTTTTACGGTTTGCAATGATGCGATTGAATTGTTTAGCACTTCGGGTTTTATCTCTTTTACGTCTTTATTGAAAGACTTTATTTTATTTACGACAAAAGGACGCATTACTTTACCATTATTTGCAATTGCATTGTAATACGTGAGCATCTGTAAATCAGTCAATTCAACGCCATATCCATAAGACATCCAGGGCAAAGAAATACCACTCCAATTTTTATCTTTAGGATCCGGAATAATAGGCGTTCCTTCTCCTTTGATATCGATACCCGTCTTTTGGTGGATGCCAAAATTGTACATTCGATTGACAAATGTTTTGGGATTATCCTTGTAATTTTCATACACCAACTTGGTTACGCCTACATTGGAACTTTTCTCAAAAACTTGATTTAAGGTCAATACGCCCATACCACCCTTATGGGCATCTCTAACCGTTTTATTGTAAATTTTATAAGTACCCTTACCGGTATTTACCTTGGTATTTTCATTTACCAATTTATCTTCCAGCAAGGCCATTACAGAAAACAATTTAAAAGTTGATCCGGGTTCGTGTGTTTCAAAAACAGCATAATTTCGCAACTCGGTATAGTTTCCGGATTTGTTTTTTCCTAGATTCACCATTGCTTTTATCGCACCGGTTTTTACTTCCATAATCACCAAACTACCATGGTCCGCTTCATAATTGATTAATTGTTGTTTTAAGGCATGATGCGCTACATCTTGAAAATCCACATTAATATTTGTCCAGATATCATCGCCGTCTTTTGGTTCTACATCGTTGATATCGCTTAATGGTTTCCAAACACCATATTTTATTTTTTGTTTTTTTTTCATGCCATCTTTTCCGGATAACACATCGGCATAAGCACCCTCTACACCTGCTCTATTGCCTTTGCCATGGTCAAAACCAATGGTACGTTTTAAGATATCGCCAAAAGGATAAGCTCGAACGGTGTGCATCTCAGCAATAAATCCCCCTTTGTGCATTCCCAATTTAAAAATGGGGAATTTTTTAAGTTTATTAAAATCCGAAAAATTCAAACCACGTGCAATACGGACATATTTTTTGTTGATTTTGCGATCCGTTATCAATCGGTGTTTTATATCATCTTTGGATTGTCCTTTAAAACGCGCAAGCTTTGCTGCCAATAAATCAATTTGATCAAAAAAGACTTTATCTGAAGGCACTGTCGTGTCAAAATATATATCATAATTAGGTACAGAGGTTGCCAACACGCTCCCATCATCTGCATAAATATTTCCTCTTGTTGCTTTGATACTAAATTCTTTTATGGTATTCTTTTGTGCCAAAGCCCTGTATTTGTTACCATTTACGTATTGAATCATAAACAATTTTACAATGATTATTAATGCAAACAACAGCATCCCCCCATACACGAAGAGGCTTCTTTTAGTGATATTTACATTTTTGTTACTCATTATAGATTTGTTTTTTTGGGCTACTTAACACATTTTTTCTATTGTTTATCTACTACAATTTTGACCGGTGGTACTTTTGGAAAAAAATATCCATCATCTTTTAGTTTGACGTAAACATCCGTTGCCATTTTCTTTTTCATCACTTTGGCTTTTAAATCGACAAACTCAGAGCGCAAGCCTTTTACTTCTTTTTTTAATCTCACGATTTCCTTAACCTTTGCATCGGCATCGTGCGACATATTGATAATTATAATGCCCATAAACACCAAGACAACTACAAAAAGCCAATTTTTTGCAGCGTTCTCATTTACGAGATATTCCGCTTTTATGATGCTCCAGATGGTCATGTTATATTTTTATGGCAATGCGCAATTTTGCACTTCTTGCTCTTGGGTTTCTTTTTATTTCTGCTTCGTCTGGCACGATAAGTTTACCTATTTTTTTGAAAGGCACATCTACATTTCCGTATATATCTTTTTCGGCTTCACCTTCAAACCGCCCGTCTCTAATAAACCTTTTTACCAATCTATCTTCTAGCGAGTGATATGAAATCACGCTTAATCTACCGTCAGTCTTTAGCAACATAGCCGATTGCATCAACATAGATTTTAACGCATCCATTTCGCCATTTACTTCGATACGGATGGCTTGAAACAACTTTGCCAGAAACTTATTCAGCTTTAATTTAGGAAAATGTTTGCTAACAATTTCAATTAGCTCACCGGTTGTTTTAATCGGGTTTTGGTTTCTTGCTGCCACAATTGACCTTGCCAAGG
>JANTGO010000133.1 GCA_024763015.1 Flavobacteriaceae bacterium | reverse complement strand
TACTGCCATTAGGTGGAAAAGTATGTCGCCGCCCATCTTTAATTAAACCGTTCTGATACAAATCAGGACGGTTTTTTTTATGGCTAATTTTATCATTTGTAGCCGTTTGCTGTATATTGTACAGACGTTCAATTTTATTGTACATACGTCCAATTTGGGCGGCTCTACACGGAAACGTACATGCCACAAACAATGCTGACGCGATTAATAGCGTCTCTACATCTTCATATGAAATAATATGTATGATTTTATCTATACTTTAATTGCTGTAAAGGAAATTTACAAGCTGGGTTTATTAAACATCATTTTATTAACTTGTGCCTGTCAAAATATTTTTTGAAAAATAATAAATGATAAGGTAGTGCGTTCTTCCAATATTTCCAGTTATGCTTTCCGGGTCGGATAACGTAATCGTGTTCTAGGCCATTTTTTATAAGCTTTTGGTGTACAAGTTCATTTACTTCGTAAAACGGATCATCTAGGCCACAATCGATCATTAAGGTCAAACCATTCTTTTGTATTTTATCTATTTTTCCAACAAAGGATGCTTGGTACCATCTGCTAGGGTATTCACAAAATCTTCCCAGTTTGTCCATTAGTCTATATTTATCAGCAAAGGGTCTTAAATCTAAAACGCCGCTAATACTGGAGGCGGCACCAAAAGTATTGCTGTAATCTGCTGCTATGGTCATGGCGCCATGTCCGCCCATACTTAAGCCACAAATGGCTCTGTGTTGTTTGTCATTAATGGTTTTATAATGTAGATCAATCCAATTGGGCACTTCTTTGCCAATATATGTTTCAAATTTAAGTTTTTTATGTATAGGGCTATCGAGATACCAACTATCATAGGTTCCTTCCGGCGTAACAATAATCATTTGATATTGTGTCGCATAATCTATAAGTTTAGGTTCTCTTTTGTACCAATTGTTGTAATAACCGGTATATCCATGCAGTAAGTATAAGACAGGAAATGCCTTTTTGGATGTATAATAATTTTCCGGCAGAAAAACTAAAGCTTTAAACTCCTGTTTCATACTTTGACTGGGTATGGTCAAAGTATCTACAAACTTTTGCCCGAATATTTCGTTCGTCCAAAATGAAAGGAATAGGATTATGAAAAGCAAAAGATGTTTTCTTGTTCTATTTCTATTTGTTTTGAACATATTCATTCTATAATTGTTTGAAGAAATTAATCCTAGAATTTTTATATGTGGTCGTGAATAATATCACAATTCGTTGTTTTATGTAAAAAAGCAAGTGTGCTTTCGGCTTCGTTTTCAGGATACAAAACATGGACGTTGGCACCTGCATCCAAAGTAAAACAAATATTTGCCTTATTTGTTTTTCTATACGCTCTGATAGCGTGAATTATTTTCAAAGTCTCTGCTTGCATTAATAAGTAATTTGGTTGCGATGTCATCATTAAAGCATGTAAGCCAAGCGCTTCTTCTTCTACCAGTTTTATAAAATCCTTAAGATTACCATTTTGCAAAATATTCAGCATTTGTAAACTGTTGTCAAAAGCTTGTATTTTTCGTATATTTTTATAAGGATGCGTATTCATTAAATCATGTCCTACAGAACTCGAAATCTTTTTTTGTCCTTTTTCTACCAAAATAATACTGTCTTGAAAATTATGGAAAATGGGATGTAAATCAAAATCCGGCTGAATAGCGTATAAGTCTGAACTTCCTTTAATCTTTGGATGTTTCCCCCAAATCATCGCAGGATGTGCCAAACTTCGGGCGGCACTTCCGGAACCCAAACGGGCTAAAAAGGAAGCTTTTGCTTGCAAATAGTTTGTGTCTACATCAGGGAAAAGTTGTTGTTCTAATTTGATAACTATTTTTGCTAGTGCAGCAAATCCACTAGCGGACGAAGCAATACCACTGCTATGCGGAAAGGTGTTTTTACTGTTAAAAATCCATTCGTATTCTTGGATAAAAGGTGCGTATTCGATAATTCTATTAAAGAAATTGGCAATTTTTGGTTCAAAATCTTTACGGTGTTCTCCTTCCAAATAAAAAGTGAATTTTACTTTTTCCGATGGTTTTTCATTTCTTTTAAGCTGTGCAGAAGTGATGGTTTTACTCTCGTGAAGTGTAAAGCTGACAGAAGGATTCATCGGTAATTGCAAAGCATGTTTTCCCCAATACTTTACAAGTGCAATATTTGAAGGTGCTTCTTGTTCAATTGTGAAATTATCCGCGGCTTCTCCTATTTGATTGTTTCTTTGTATAAAATCTTTTTCGGTAAAATTCATTAGTAAGCAGGTTTAATATCTTTAATGCGGAGTTGTAAACTGACTTTGTCGCGCCAATGATTTTCTTCTAAGGTATAAACGATGGAAATAGGATTTCCAGATTTAACCATTTCGTATTTATCACCCATTCCAAAACCGATTCCATTCATAACGATTCCGGATTTTAAGTCGCGAACCGATAGTTTTAAATGGGAACCATCTTTGCCGACTTTTTTACTGTATCCTGAATCATTGACCCCATGCGTGACAAAAACCGGATTCATATTGCCGGGACCAAAGGGAGCCATTTGTTTTAAAATTCTGAAAAATTTTGGGCTGATTTCTTTAAAATGTATTTCCGTATCAATTTTTATTTCTGGTGTTAAAGAGGCTTCGGCTATGGTTTCTGCGACTACCTGGTTAAACTTCTTTTTAAAATTTTCGTATTGGTCAGGTGCGACTGTTAAACCGGCCGCATATTTGTGTCCGCCAAACTGAATGATATACTCGCTACAAGCTTGAAGCGCATCATAAACGTTAAAACCCGATACAGAACGAACGGAACCTGCTAAAATATCATTGGATTTGGTCATGACGATGGTCGGTCGATAATAGGTTTCAATCAACCGGCTGGCAACAATACCTACCACACCTTTGTGCCAGTTGTCATCGCAAACGACGGTAGCCGGTGTATTTTGTTCATTATTAGCATCAATCTGTTCAAAGGCTTCCTCTGTGATGCGTTGGTCCAAACCGCGACGTTCGATATTATATGCTTCGATTTCGTCAGCAAAACGATTGGCAACCTGTACATCTTTTTCTACCAATAATTTTACGGCTTCCTTGCCGTGTTTAATGCGTCCAGCAGCATTGATACGTGGCGCTAGGGTGAATACCAAATCGCTGATATCCAAAACTTTGTCTGCAACGTTTCTAGACAAAGCACGAAGTCCGGCACGAGGATTAATAGCAATTTGTTTTAACCCGTAATATGCCATTATTCTGTTTTCACCGGTAATGGGGACAATGTCTGCCCCGATGCTAACGGCAACCAAATCGAGGTAATGCATGATGTCTTCAATCTTCCCACCTCTTTTTTGGTGAAGGGCTTGCACCAATTTATAACCGATGCCGGCACCACTTAATTCTTTATAGGGATAAGGACAATCTTGCTGCTTGGGGTTGAGCAAGGCAACGGCTTTTGGAATTTGTTCGCCGGGTGTATGGTGATCTCCTATGATAAAATCAACATTTTGGCTATTGGCATAATCTATTTTATCGACGGCTTTGGTGCCACAATCCAGGGCAATTACCAATTTAAAATCATTGTCTTTGGCAAAATCTATTCCTTCGGTCGAAATACCGTAGCCTTCGCCATATCTGTCCGGAATATAGGTGTCAACAAGATCATAAGATTCTGACAAATAGGAATATACTATGGAAACGGCTGTTGTGCCATCGACATCGTAATCGCCGTAAACTAAAATCTTTTCATTTTGTGCGATGGCTTTTTTGATGCGTTGAACGGCGACATCCATCCCTTTTATTAAAAAAGGATCGTGTAAATCGGTTAATTCGGGGCGAAAAAAATGCTGTGCTTCCTCGAAAGATGTGATGCCTCTTTGGGCTAATAAAAAAGCATTGATATAAGGAATATTGAGTTCTTTTTGAAGTAAATCAACAATTTCTGTCTCGGGTTTAGATTTAATTTTCCACTGCATATATCAAAGATATTTTAATATACCAAATTTACAAAATAATATGATGTTTTGGAATGTTTGGTCAACAAAAGTTTTATAATTAGAAAATCAATTATGTTCTATTAAAAATTTTATCTTTGAAGTAACAAATATTTTACAAATGAATATACAAGGACATATCAAAACAAAAATCGTAAAGCAAGTAGCTTATGTGAATTTTTTTCACCCTGCAGGTAATTCGTTACCAAGTAATTTATTGGATAAGCTTACACAGGCATTTGACGAATTAGCTCGCAATGAGCAAGTAAGATGTATCGTCTTGCAAAGCGAAGGACCTACATTTTGTGCCGGGGCATCATTTGACGAATTGATTTCGCTTCAAGATATAGAAAATGCCCATCGGTTTTTTATGGGATTTGCCCATGTTATTAATGCGATGCGCAAGGCACATAAATTTGTGATTGCCAAAGTGCAAGGAAAAGCTGTTGGCGGTGGTGTAGGGCTCATTGCCGCTGCTGATTATGCAATGGCAACTGATGCCGCAGCGATAAAATTGTCCGAACTTTCTATTGGGATTGGACCTTTTGTAATTGCGCCTGCTTTAAAAAGAAAGATAGGTATTGTTGCCTTGAGCGAAATGAGTATCAATGCTACACATTGGCATACGGCTTTTTGGGCAAGAGAAAAAGGATTGTTTGCCCAAGTGTTTGATAATAAAAATCAATTGGATGAAGGAGTAGAAATTTTGGCAGAACAACTGGCAAGTTATGATGCAAATGCGACTTCGCTTCTCAAGAAGGAATTGTGGAAAGGTACGGAAGATTGGGATGAGCTGCTTAGTGCACAAGCCAAGATTTCAGCTCGATTGGTGCTACAAGATTTTACGAAGAAAAAATTAGCTGATTTTAAGAATAAATAAAAAATCTCTTGTTTTCTGTACAGGGACATCTAAATTTTGTTAAGCAAACCCAGTTTTACGATTGTATTATTCGAAACGAAAATCCAATTTCAAATAAGTAAAGATTTAAAAATAAGCAAAGGATTATTTTTCTAAACACGAACCATTGCGGTTTGCCCACGGCATACGAAGGTTTTACGTAAATTTAGAGTGGAGCGGACGTAAAAAACAATCTGCTGTTTGAGCATAAACAAATTTTGATAAGGAATAGGTATTTACCAATTAATTAAAAATAAAGTTGATAGCAGAAGCGAAGTGCGAGTTCAGATTGTTTAGGGAGCGAAACGTATAAATTAGTAAAAGTTTCGTAAGCCTAGACTTTTTTGTTACTTTTTTGGTGATGCAAAAAAGTAAAGATTTAATAGAAATATACAAAGAATAGTTTTCAAAAAAACAATCAATAATAATATCCGGAACACTCAAATTTTAAAATATAAATTTGTATTTATTTAAATATCAGATGGTTGTAATTTCTAATTAATAAAGTCTGAAAAAACACGAAAAAGTTAGCGGATTTTAAAAAGAAATAGAATATATTTAAG
>JANTGO010000132.1 GCA_024763015.1 Flavobacteriaceae bacterium | reverse complement strand
TTATTTACAAACCGGTTAAAAACATCCGCTTTGGTCTTGCCCTTCATTCGCCTGAATGGTTAGAAATAAACGAATATACCAAACAATCGCTTCATACCGAGTTTAGCAACGGCGATATCGTAGAGGTAGCACCCGATATCGAAAACAGTTTTGCCCCTTACAAAGTGGTTACCCCGGCAAAAATCATAGCCGGTGGCTCTTGGGTTATTCATAAAAAAGGATTGATATCAGTTGATTATACCTATCAGAATTATGCAGGTTTACACTTCAAAGAAGTCAACGAAGACGCAGATCCCACTTATTTTGACGACCTAAACGACCAGATTGACAATCAAATGCAAGCTGTACACAAATTGCGTGTTGGTGGTGAACTTAAATTGGATAAAATCAGCTTGAGAGCCGGTACCTTTATGGCAAATTCCCCTTATAAAAACCAAGGAGAATTAAATGCTACCCATGGCGTTACCGCAGGACTTGGTTACCAATTCGGTAAAGTTATCATGGATTTATCTTATGTCAACGCACAGAAGACGGTCAAACAATTTATGAGCGCCCTACCCGACCCTGCAACGGTAAGTTTTAACACGAATAAATTTAGCTTAGGGGTACGATATAATTTTTAAGGATTACGGTCCTAAATTGGGCTAAAAGAATACCGCATATTCTGTGCGGACGCCACACCTGCAGAGACGTAGCATGCTACGTCTCTGCAATTATAATACACACAATATCAATATTTTATATGTATTTTTTTTAATTTCATCGCCCCGCCCCCGTACAGACGTAGCGACCTGTTCAGACATTGCATTCCGTACAGTCGTTGCGGCGCAACGTCTCTACATCACACAATAAATAAATGCTATTTCCTTGTACAGACGCAAGGCATTGCGTCTCTACACAATTTACGTAAAACTTTCGTATGCCGTGAGCAAACCGCAATGGCTTGTGTTAGAAAATATTCTTTGTCTAAAATTAGACTTTATTAGACACATCTTTTTAAATATTTGAGGTCCCTATGCGGAAAACAGGAAAAAGGCAATTATCAAACGATAACTGCCCTTATTAAAAACAACTAAAACTTATTAGTATCTGTCAGAATAAACCCTAAAAATATTTCTGTTTTCTGACAGACGCTAATTATGAACTATTTCTTGACAAACTCCTCAAATGTTCTAATGTTAAATTTCGGTAGTTGATACTTCTTGGCTTTCTTTTGTAAGCGGGTAAAAGATTTAGCTAAAATTTTATCAAACTTATGATGTGCCGCCGCAAGTTCCGATTTTAAAACCGATAAATTTTTCATTTGTGAATTAGAGGGCTTATCGTATTCTGTGGCAACTTGGCTATAGAGTTTGGAAATCTTTTCACGCAATTCATCTTTGGGCGTTTCGGTATAATTGTCACCGGTTGTCTGTACCAAAGTTTTCTTTAATGCTGTTAATGCCTCTACTACTTTATTGGCAGATTTTTTAATTTTTGGTTGTTTTTCGGACAACTGATTGGCATATTTGACCATCGCATCTGTTTTGTAAACCAAATAGGCCAAATCTTCTACCATATCATACAGTTCTTTTGTCGTTTTTTCTTGTATTTTTCTGTTTTCAAGACTAATACCGGCTAGTGTATCATATTTAGTTTCAATTTTGGTCTCGTATATTTTTTTACCTTTTTTCATCTGAACGATATAGGTTCCCGCCGGAACCCTTGGCGAAACAAATCCTCCTTGGCTAATGGTTTTACCGGCAGCCGATTTGGGTGCTTTGGCATAAAAATACCACCTGACAATATTGATTCCCTTGTGTTTTCCCGGGTCTAATTTTACCACTTCTTTACGATTGGCATCTAGAATACGCATCGTCATCTTGCCAAACGTATGTCGTTTTTTTAAGTAATACATAATTTTGGCGCCTTCGGGTTTTGAAGGTGCTACAAAAGAGTTGGAAATATAACCATTGCCAAAATTATCGCGCTCAAACATGGTGAAAGGTTTTGATTTGAAAAAATACACCGGTTTTTTCAACATTTCATCGTTTATTTCGCGTAGGGGACTAATGTCATCAATCACAATCACACCGCGTCCGTGTGTACCCAATACCAAATCGTTGGTTTGTTTTTGTAAAGCGATATAATGCACCGGAACCGTTGGCATATTATTGGTAAATTTCATCCAGTGTTTACCGCCGTTTAAGCTAATATACAAACCGTCTTCCGTACCCAAAAACAACAAATCTTTTTTAACATAATCCTGTTGAATGTTTCTAGCACTGCCTTTTACTTCATCGGTAATGATGCTGTGCCACGTTTTTCCAAAATCGTCAGTTTTATAAACATAGGTTTTAACATCGTCAAGCGTGTGCCTATCAAAAACAGCAAAAGCGCTTGCTTTATCAAAATGATCAGCTTCGATGTGATACACCCACGAAAATAGTGGTAAATCAGGAATATTCTTCGTAAGATTCTCCCAATGTTTCCCTCCGTCTTTGGTCAACTGTACATTACCATCATCAGTTCCTACCCAAATGACGTTTTCATCTAAAGGCGATTCTGCTATGGTAAAAATATCGTTGTTGTTTTCCGCTCCGGAGTTATCTACAGTCAATCCGCCCGATTTGTCTTGTTGCTGTTTTGATTTATCATTAGTGGTCAAATCCGGCGAAATAATCGTCCAGTTTGTCCCCATATCATCAGATTTATGCAAATACTGGCTGCCGATATACACCCTGTCAGGTTTGTTGGGGCTTAATGCCAAAGCGGTATTCCAATTAAAACGTAGTTTATCGTCTTGTTTTTCGGCAAAAGGCGTGATATTTCTAATCGTTTGCTTGTCCATATCGTATCTACCAATCCAAGCGCCTGCTTGACTTTCGGAATAAATAATTCTTTTGGTCGGGTGTCGCATAACCCTAAAACCATCACCACCTCCTACGGCATTCCAATCTTTTTCCTTGACACCGCCCGGCGCCGTGCTGGGCACCCACCAAGATCCGTTGTCTTGCAAACCGCCATAAATGTTGTAGGGCGTTTCATTATCCACGCTGATATAGTAGTATTGACCAACATTCAAGTCTCTACATTTTACATTGGTCGTTCCGGCATCCAAAGAAAAGTAAAAACCACCATCGGTAGCAAAATACACGCGATTTGAATCGTCCTTATCAAAAACAACATCGTGGATATCAGAATGTAATGCGCCTAAATTTTTAAATGTTTTACCCCCATCTCTACTGATAGAACCTTGAAAACCTGCTTTGATGATAATATCCTTATTTTTTGGATCCACAGCCATTCTGGCGAAATAAAACGGACGAACGGTGATATCAAAGTTATGATTTACATTTTGCCAAGTTTTACCGGCATCGTTTGAGACATAAAAACCTTTTTCGGCTTTTTTCTTGGTTTCCAGTACGGCATAAACTCTTTTGGAATCTGTAGGCGCAACGGCAATCGCTATTCTACCTAATTGATCAGATGTAATACCGAAATCTATCTTTTGCCAAGTTTTACCGGCATCTGTAGATTTGTATAAAGCAGAATTCTTTCCACCCGAATTAAAAGACCAAGGTGTTCGCCTGAATTGCCATAAAGCTGCATACAAAACATTGTGATTGTTAGGGTCCATTACCAAATCTGATACACCGGTATCCAAATTTCCGGCTAGAATTTTTTTCCAAGTTTTTCCGCCATCGGTTGTTTTATAAACACCTCTCTTATCATAATCACCCCAAAGATGTCCCAGCACAGCTACATAAATAATATCGCTATTTTTTGGATCTATTTGGATACTGCTAATGCGTTCGGAATCCGAAAATCCCATTTTTTTCCAGTTTTTTCCGCCATCGTTGGAACGGTATAATCCATCACCTACAGAAGTACTGTTTCTAGTCCAAGTTTCGCCGGTTCCCACCCATACCACTTGGTCGGGATGATTTGGGTCAATGGCAATACAACCGATAGAGGAATTATATTTGTCGAAGATAGGTTCAAAATTAACCCCGGCATTTTGCGATTTCCACACACCACCGCCGGCAGTACCAACATAAATAATATTATTGTTGTTGGGTTGTACGGCAATATCCGTCACCCTTCCACTGGTCAATGTCGGGCCTAATTGCCTTGCGGTTAGAGAACCGAAAATCTGTTTACCTTTTAAAGCTTTTTGTTGTGCAGATGTCAGCAACAAGGCGCTAAACATCAACAAAGAAAATATTTTTTTCATCAGTTTGTTATTTTTGAGCGGTTTTGTTATTTTGGTAACATATAATATCTTTTTGTATATAGTAACAAAACTTCAGACCATATAATTTTCAACTTATACAGCTTAAATAAATGATGTTTTGTACAGATATTATCTTGTTGTAAAACCTATTTTTTTTCGGTTTTACTTTCCGGCTTCTTATCGGTATCTGTTGTCGGTTTTTTACTAACTTCCGGCATCACAAACATCTTATCATCCTCTTTTGGATTTAAAGATATTTTTTCAATTACCACTGACTGACCTGTCTGTCCATTAGATTTATTAGTTGTACTAAACGGAAAGTATAATCCATCAACCTCTTGATAATCGCTAAAAATTTGTTGCACAACAGCACCTTTAGCTTGTCCTGATTTGATTTCAGATTCAACTGCTACAGGCACAAAATTTTCTTTATCAAAATAATAATAAACTTCATTGGGCACCTCTTTACCGTCAACCAAAACAGGTTTTTGTGTCAATTTAATCTTAAAAGTATCTGTTCCTTCTATTTCTTCCGACCCGATTAATTCAATTTTATATCCCTTCTTTTTATAATTTAAAAAAGGATTTGGAAAATTATCTTTTGAAGAACGCTTTATATTTTCTGTTCCCTCTGCATCCATTTTTTCGGGAGACATATTCATAAAATTAGTGTGCCAAGCATTTTTGCCATCAAAAGCAATTTGGACAAATTCTTGACCTTGCAACAAGGCACTAATTTTTTGCTTACCGTCTTTGAAAGTGTAAATTTCGACAGGTATATCCATGCCTTGGGCTTGTGCTTTTGCTTTCATATAAAGTCCTTCTAATTGACTTAATTTTTCGACACCTCCTATATTTTCAAGGTAATGATTGACAATTTCATCTGCCGTTTGTGCAAAACCGGATTGGATTGACATAAAGCCAATTAATAATAGAGTAAGTAATTTTTTCATTTTTAGTGTTTTTAATTAGATATTTTAAAGACGAAATTTAGTCAATTTTGTTACAAAATAGACAATTATCATCATCACTTTAACAAATTATTAACCTTAAAGGCTGTGATTTGTTGCCAACCAACTCCTTTTAATCACAATAATAGATTTAGAATTTAGACAAATCATCAAGATAAAATGTTAAACTTCTACATTTTAACATTTTAGTCAAAAATATTTATTAACTTTATGCCACAAACAAACAAATAATGCTTCCAAAAAGAGTTACAGCTGTCGATATCTTTCGAGGGATGACGATTGCGTTTATGATATTGGT
>JANTGO010000131.1 GCA_024763015.1 Flavobacteriaceae bacterium | reverse complement strand
TATTTTTCTAAACGCAGCCCTTGTGATTTGCCATGGCATATGAATCTTTTAACTTAGTCAAAATGCTACTAAAAATAACAAAACATCAATTAATGTACTAAGACGTAGGACACTGAGCGAATTTTCTGACTGAAAGGAAGAAAATTTGTATCAAAGTGCCGGCACCTCGATACAATTAGCCCGACTTTGGTCGGTCAAATCACTCGGCGACCTACGATTCTGTATTCAATGACGAAGCTTCGATACAATTTTCCCTGCTTTCATTGGCAAAAACACTTAGCCACCTATGATGCTGCTAAAAATTACAAAACGCGTACAATATTCTCAAAATATTATTTATTTTCCAATCTTAATAAAATATCAATCATAATGCAAAACTTTTACCGGCGAAATACGGCTGATAAACAAAACGGGTAGTAGGAGCATCATCAGAATGGCAATCATAACACCGGCGTTGAGTAGCAAAATATGTCTAAAGTTGATATATGCCGGTGCTATTTTTACGTAATAAGTAGCCGGATTGAGCTGAATAAGTCCAAATTGCTTTTGTAAAAAAATCAAGCCCAGCCCGATAAAATTTCCAATCAACAAGCCAACGCCAATGATATAAGCGGCCTGTATTAAAAATATAGTTTGCAATTTTCGATTGTTGCTACCCAATACTTTCATAATAGCTATAAACTGACGTTTTTCCATAATCATCACCAAAAGAGTGGTAATCATATTGAGGCCGGCTACAAAAATAATGATGACCAAAATAAGCAAAATATTAAAGTCAAACATCTGTAACCAATTAAAGATAAAAGGATATTTATCCATAATGGATTGTGCATAAAGTGTGGGTGGGGTTTCTTTTTCTATGTCTTCTGTCTTTTTGTCTATTTGGTCAAAATCTTGCAAAATGACTTCATAACCGCCAACGGCATTTTTAGGCCATTTGTACAATCCTTGCACAATTTTGAGGTCGCCAATGACATAATTCTTGTCAAAATCATCAAATCCGGTGTCGTAAATGCCTATAACTTTAAAGATGCGCAGTTGGGGTTTGTCGCTGTTTTTTCGTAGGAAGAAGGTGTTAAACGAATCATTCAACTTTAAGCCCAATCGGTCAGAAAGTGTTTTGGAAATAATTACATTTTTGTTGTGTTTTTTGCCAAATGTAGGAATATGTCCGGCAATCAAATAGGGTTTAAACAAATCCCAGTTGTAGTTTTGATCGACACCCTTAAAAATAATACCTTCAAAATCTTTTTCCGTGCGAATTATACCGCCAATAGTTGCATAGGCTTGAATATTTTTAATGCCTTTAATATTTCTAAAGTTATTGTAAAAAGCAGTATCGTTGACAATAGAATCCAAGGTCAATCCGGACTGATTGTTGTTGTAGTTGTTGATAAGAATATGTCCTGAAAAAGCAGATATTTTTTCGCGAATTTTGTGTTGTAAGCCAAAACCACTCGCCATAGAAATAAGCATAATTACCACGCCAATAGCAATGGCACTAATGGAAATTTTTATTATTGGAGAAGAAATCTTACTTTTGCTATCTCCGGACTTGATCAACCGTTTGGCTATAAAAAAATCTAAATTCAAAATATAATTATTATGCAGTCCAAAAATACATATTTATCCTTCATTATACTAATTTTAATTGTTTTTTCCTGTGGAAGCGCTTCAAATGATTCTGTTATGCAAAAAGAAGCGAAATCTACAAGCCAAAAGATATTACCCGGTGCTTACCAATTATCTGAATATTTACCTCTATTAGAAGGAAAAAGTGTAGCGGTTGTTGCCAACCAAACCTCGATGATAAACGAAACCTCTTTGATAGATACACTACTGTCTTTAAAGGTAAATTTGGTCAAGGTTTTTGCGCCGGAGCACGGCTTTCGCGGACAGGCTTCTGCCGGAGAACACGTAAAAAATGCCATAGACACCCAAACAGGATTGCCGATTATTTCATTGTATGGCAAACATAGAAAGCCTACACCTAAGGACTTGGCAGATGTGGACGTAGTTGTTTTTGATATACAAGATGTCGGGGCACGATTTTACACCTATCTTTCGACGCTTCACTACGTAATGGAGGCAGCTGCCGAGCAAAAATTACCTGTAATTGTCTTAGACAGACCCAATCCCAACAGCGATTATATCGACGGTCCTGTGATGCAAAAAGAGAATGAATCTTTTGTAGGCATGCACCCCGTCCCGATTGTATATGCTATGACTATAGGTGAATATGCACAAATGATCAATGGGGAGCATTGGTTGAAAAATAATGTTCAAGCCGACTTAAAAGTCATTAAAATAAAAAATTATCACAGAGGAGATGTCTATAAATTGCCTGTCAAACCATCGCCCAATTTACCCAATTATCAGGCGGTCAGGCTTTATCCTTCGCTTTGTTTGTTTGAAGGAACACCCGTTAGTTGCGGGCGTGGTACCGATATGCAATTTCAAGTATATGGAGCACCGTTTTTGCCACCGACCGGTTTTAGTTTTACGCCTCAGGTAAATGCAGGGAGCAAGTGGCCAAAATTTAAAGGAAAAGTTTGTCAAGCCGTGGATTTGCGACATAACACACCACCTACTGAAATTCATTTGGAATGGCTGATTGATGCCTATCAAAAAGCACCGGATAAAGCACATTTTTTTAACAAATTTTTTGACCGATTGAGTGGTGATGCACAATTAAAATCACAAATTATTGCCGGTAAAAATATCCAAGAGATTAAAAAATCTTGGCAACCGGGTTTGGAAAAATTTAAAAAGATTAGAAAAAAATATTTATATTATCCTGCTATTAAGATGGTGTTTTAAAAAATGAATTATTTTTTTCTTTGATTGATGATAAAAATATTTGCATAGTGTAGCTACGGAATAATTTTTTGAAGAAAAGCAAAGGATATTGCGAAGCAAACACGAACTCCTATTTAAAAAATATATAATTATGTAAGTAAAAAGAAACATTTTATATTCATTATCTTGGTAGTAGGATAGTATTATTCTATCCCTCAAAAAAATAAACATTTTAAGATGATAAAAAAATCACTTTTTCTTCTGTTGCTAGTATTAACAGCCTGTCAGCCTTCAAATAATTTTAAAAATCCTGTTTCGGATGTTGCTTCCTTGGGTTTGGTGCCAAAACCGCAAGAAGTTCAGCTAAAGAAGGGCGCATTTTTGTTTGATGCAGATATGCCTTTTGTCATAGATTCCGGAGTAGATAATCGTATTGATGGATTTGTTAAAAAGGAATTTCCGCATCATAAAATCATAAAGAATAAGTATTCATTTAAAGGTAAAGGGATTGTTTTATCACTGATTAAGTCGGATACTTTATTACAAAAAGAAATGTATTTGCTAGACATTTCTCCGAATGGCGTATTGATTTCAGCAGATACCTCGCAAGGATTGTTTTACGGATTACAAACTTTGCGACAACTCTTTCCGGATGTTATGGACGATACGAAACAAGATACTTTACCGGCTTTGCATATTTTTGATAGACCGCAATTTGGTTGGAGAGGTGCACATTTAGATGTTTCAAGACACTTTTTTGGCATGGATTTTATCAAAAAATATGTCGATTTGTTGGCCAAGCACAAAATGAACACTTTTCATTGGCATTTGGTCGATGATCAAGCTTGGCGTATCGAGATTAAATCTTATCCCAAATTGACAAAAATTGGTTCCGTAAGAAAAGAAACGGTGGTCAAAAAACATTTTAAACCCTTTGTGGGTGATGGCAAAGCTTATGGCGGTTATTATACGCAAGACGAAATCAGGGAAGTCGTTGCCTATGCGCGAGAACGCTATGTAAATATTATTCCCGAGATAGAGATGCCCGGTCATAGTTTGGCAGCTTTGGCAGCTTATCCTCAATATTCTTGCACCGGAGGCCCTTTTGAAGTGGGGACAAAATGGGGTGTTTTTAAAGATATTTATTGTGCCGGAAATGATAGCACTTTTGTGTTTTTAGAAAATATTTTGGATGAAGTGATGGATTTATTCCCTTCAAAGTACATTCACATTGGGGGTGATGAAGCGCCCAAAACAAGATGGAAAGCTTGTGCCAAATGTCAACAAAGGATAAAGCAGGAGCATTTAAAGGATGAAAAAGCATTGCAAAGCTATTTTATCAAGCGCATTGAAAAATATGTCAATAGCAAAGGACGTCAAATTATTGGTTGGGATGAAATTTTACAAGGCGGTTTAGCGCCCAAAGCAACTGTGATGTCGTGGCGTGGAGAGAAAGGTGGAATAGCAGCGGCTCAACAAAACCATAGCGTAATTATGACACCTATGAAACCTTGCTATTTTGATCATTATCAATCTAAAGATAAAGATAAGGAACCTTTTGCAATTGGTGGTTACAATCCTTTACGTGCTGTATATAATTATAATCCAATTCCTAAGGAATTACCGGCAAATAAAAGGGGCCATGTTTTGGGTTCTCAAGCAAATGTTTGGACGGAATATATGGCATCTACCGAACAGGTCGAATATATGGCATATCCCAGAATTTGTGCTTTGTCAGAGGTTTTATGGACGGGTAGTTCTAGGGATTCTTATGATGATTTTATACAAAGATTAAAGCGCCATTTCCATAGATTGGATGCTTGGAAAGTGCATTACAGACATTTAACAAAGGAGGATGAATAGCAAGAATATCAATAATTCTATAAGCAAGCCATAAAATGGTGCCCGAAACAGGAATCGAACCTGCACGTCCTTGCGGACACATGACCCTGAATCATGCGCGTCTACCAGTTCCGCCATTCGGGCAATATTTGTGTGCAAATGTAGGTAAAATTTTATTTAGTTTTCACGAAAAACACAATAGATTTTCTGGGTTAAATGCGGTTAAATGGCATTATATTGTGTAAAAAAATCAAGAGAGTTTCATTACGAAACCCCCTTGACATCCTAGGTTGAATGTTGTTGCAATCAATTATTTAATAATTAGTTTTTTGTTAATTATTTTATTTTGGTAAATACCACTCAAAACTTTTAATCGAATAAAATACATGCCTGGCGATAACCGACTGATATCGATATGATTGGTTTTGGTATTTAATTTTTGGCTTCGTCTGATAGACTGACCTTCCATCGTAAAAAGCTGTAATTGCAAGCTAGGCAATTCGCTTTTAATAACGACAAATTGTTTTGCCGGATTGGGATATATATCAATGAATTTATCTAATATGTTATCGCTTATGCCAACTATTGTAACATGTTGACAATCAGAAGTAACACTACAATTATGTAAGCTAACTTCTACAGCATAATTCCCCGATTCTTGTGGTGTGTAACTTTGATTGGTGGCACCGGAAATGGGATTGTAATTATCATCACAATTCAACCATTGATAGGTAGCACCGGCTTGATTGGCTGTCAGTTGATACGTATTGGTGTCATAATTTATACTGCTGTCTATTTCCGAATAATAACTTACGTTTATATCGTTAGAAGTTACGCTACAACCCGTAATGGGATTGGTAATTTG
>JANTGO010000130.1 GCA_024763015.1 Flavobacteriaceae bacterium | reverse complement strand
ACTGCCGGTAATTATATTGTTACAATGGATCTAAACAATCTAACCTATACCCTAGAACCTACAGATTTATGGGGATTGGTAGGCGATGCCACACCAAATGGTTGGAATGGTCCCGATACCAAATTTACACCTGATTTCGGACTAAACGAAGGAAAGTGGTATATCAATGGTATTACATTAACTGCCGGAAATATCAAAATTAGACAAAACGACGATTGGACCGTCAATTATGGTGATACCGGAAACGATGGTACACTAGAAAGTGGCGGAGATAATATTCCTGTTACAGCAGGTACTTATAATATTACATTAGATTTTTCCGTTACGCCACCAACTATCAGTATGATTGCTTGGCCATAGATTAATCCAAAAAATTAATAAAAAATACCCATCGTAATAGATGGGTATTTTTTTTAATATTCAACCGCAGTATATAAAAAAAATAGTATATTTATGCTTTAATATGTACTTATTCAGCATAAAAAATAACAATAAATAAATCATTTTGTTTTGAAAATCTTTGTTTATTTTAACAAACTGATTATCAAATAATTAAAATAAAATCTCATGAAGAAATCTTTACTACTACTTTTTAACCTTTTCATTTTTTCCATTTTTGGACAAGCCATTTCTACCAATCCAAGTCCGGTGGAAATCGACCAAAGTGTAACAATTACCGTTTACTCCAATAGCACAGCCACAGATTGTAATCATTTTAACAGCCCTACCAAAGTTTATATGCACTCAGGTGTTGGTGATGATACAAATAATTGGCAATATGTAGTTGGTAACTGGGGACAAGATGACGGGGTCGGTGAAATGACCGATAACGGTGATGGCAGTTGGAGCATTAGCTTTGTACCCCAAACATATTTCGGACTTAATAGTTCACAAGCCGCAAGTATCACCAAAATGGGAATGGTCTTTAGAAACGAAGACGGCTCTCAAGAATTTAAAGATAACGGCTGCCAAGACTTCATTATAAATGTGGGTGCTTTTCAAGTAACAATGATTAACCCGGATGATAGCGGTGTTATCCTAGTTGCGAGTGGTGGTAGTACACAAATCATTGCTCAAAACACCAATGGCAATGCCAATTATGAGTTATTTGCAAATGGTGTCAGCGTTCACACACAAAACGATACTAATTTTTATAACGGTTATAATTTTACCAATCTCACCAACAATCAATACTGTGATTTGGTTATCACACAAGGTACTTCAAGTATTACAAAATCCTTTAGTATTTTGGTAAATAATACGGTTTCGCAAGCTATGCCTAGCGGCTTGGAAAATGGTATTAATTATGATGCTTCAGACCCGACAAAAGCCACTTTGGTGCTCGATGCACCTCTAAAAGATTTTATATATGTTGCCGGAAGTTTTAACAATTGGCAGCCCGATGATTCGTATGCTATGAAAAAAGACCCAACTAGTGGTAAATATTGGTTGGAATTAACAGGACTTACAGGTGGCACTAACTATACTTATCAATATTGGGTAGCAGAAGAAACGCCCATCACAGACTCTCCTGCACTGGTTAAAACGGCTGACCCCTTCTCTACCTTGGTTTTATCGCCTTTTGATGATCCCTATATTCCTGCCACATCCTATCCCAATTTACCGGCTTATCCTAGTGGTCAAAAAAGAGAGGTTACGGTATTAAAAACCGGTCAAACGCCTTATAACTGGCAAGTAAGCAATTTTACCAAACCCAAAAAAGAAGATTTGGTCATCTATGAAGTACTGATTAGAGATTTTGACCAACACCGTACTTTTCAAGATTTGATTGATCGAATCAATTATTTCAAAAACTTACATGTCAATGCTATCGAACTAATGCCTGTAATGGAATTTGAAGGTAACGAAGGTTGGGGTTATAATCCATCTTTCCATTTGGCCTTAGACAAATTTTACGGACCGGCCGACAAACTAAAAGAATTTATTGACCTATGCCATCAAAATCAAATTGCGGTTATACTCGATGTTGCCTTAAATCACGCTTTTGGTCGTAATCCTATGGAACGTATGTGGATGCTTGATGACGATGGTGACGGTTGGGGAAGCGTAAGTTCCGAAAACCCTTATTTTAATCAAAATGCCACGCATGCCTACGGTATTGGCTACGATTTTAACCACAGCTCTCCTTACACAAAATACTACACCAAACGCGTTATTAAGCACTGGATACAAGATTTTCATATCGATGGATTGCGTTGGGACTTAACCAAAGGTTTTACCCAAAATTGTACTTCAGGAGATGAAACTTGCACCAATGCCTACCAACAAGACCGTGTAGATATTTTAAGAGAATATGCCGATTATTCTTGGTCAGTCGATCCTACTACTTATGTTATTTTTGAACATTTGGGACAAGATTCCGAAGAACAACAATGGGCAAATTATCGTATTAACGAAGGAAAAGGCGTGATGATGTGGGGACGTGAAAATCTTCCATATAATGAGCTAACCATGGGACAATCCGGTGACAAAAATTTTGAAAGAATGGGATATGAAGCACATGGTTTTACCGGTAAAAGATTGCTCGGATATGCCGAAAGCCATGACGAAGAACGCTTGATGTACAACAATCTGCAATACGGAAATAACACAAATTCCAACCATAATGTTAGAGATTTAAACACCGCCTTGTCTCGCATGTCTGCCTTAGGTGCCGTTAGTCTAACGATACCCGGACCTAAAATGATTTGGCATTTTGGTGATTTGGGTATGAATAACTCTATAAACACTTGTACCGATGGTAGCGTTGATCCAAATTGCCGCTTGGCAACCAAACCACAACCGCAATGGACAAATAACTGGTTGGGCGATCCAAACAGAAATCAAATTTATAACAATTGGGCACGCATTATCGAGCTTAAAGAAAACGAAGATGTCTTTGAAGGCTCTTATGACATCAATTCTGGTTCGTTAAAACCGGTTATTTATGTATGGAATGACAACTTGAATGCCTCACAATTAAAAAATGTAGTTATTATGGCTAATTTTGATGTAACTGCTCAAAATATTACACCGTATTTTCCATATACCGGTACATGGTACAACTTAATGGACGACAGTGCTTTTAGTGTTACCGATACAACCGCACCGATTAACTTGGCACCCGGTGAATTTAGAATTTTTGGCAATCAACCCAGTAGTTTAGGCCTTGATCAATTTAGCTTAATCGAACAATTAAAAATATATCCAAATCCTACTAAAAATTCATTCCGCTTGAATATGAATACCAATCTGGTTTCCATTTACGATATTACCGGAAAATTGGTAAAAGAATTCAAGGGAATCTTTAGCAAAGAGAGTGCCTTTACAGTAACTGATTTAAGCTCAGGTGTTTATATTGTAAAAGTTAATGCTAATAATCATATTGGTATTAAAGAGCTAATCGTTAAATAAAAATAGTAACAAATAAAATTTATAAGTCATGAAAAAATTATATCTTTTTGCTTTATTGGCACTGATAAATTTCAGTGTCAAAGCCCAATTGGTTCTAAGTGCTCAATCCGATGGCACAGTAAATGTTAGCTACGGAAATGATTACACATTATTCGACCCGAGTGGCGCCACAGAAGTCTATTTATATATGTGGATAGACACCGACCAAACGGCACCCAATCTTTCGGCTCAACACAATGATGACTGGAATACAACAACTTCATTAGTTGTTTTATACTATGATAGCAATCAAGATAAGTTTATAGGCCTTATCGACTTTAACAACCACGACTTTATAGGTGAAGGCGTATTGCCGGAAGGAACACAGATTAACAATTTTAACCTAATTCTACGCAATCAAGCTGGTAGTGCGCAGTCATCCAACTTGCTTGCCACCGATTATGCTTATACGCCAACAACTACTTTGGGTATTCACAATTTGCAAGCAGAAAAAGCATCGTACTATGCCAATGGCGTTTTTTATATTAAATACCTTGATGAAAACCAAAATCTTTATGTAAAGGTTTATGATATACTTGGTAAAATTTTATGGCAACAAGAGACAAGTAGCCACCAAATAAATTTATCACATTTACATCAAAAATATGCAATTGTCGAAGTAAAATATGGCACAAACCATTATTTCGTAAAAAAAATAAGGCTGTAATAAAAGATTATTTTGGCGATAATTCTACCAAGGGAATGAGCATCTCCGGTAGTGAAATACCACCGTGTTGGTAGGTATTCATAAAATAATCGACATAATAATTATAGTTATTAGGATACACAAAGAAGTAGTCTTCCTTGGCAAAAATATACGAACTGTTAATCGATATACTCGGTAATTTAATATTTTCGGGTATATCGACAGCATACACATCTTTTGCTTCATAGCTTAGCGACCTGCCTGTTTTATATCGCAGGTTAAGACTTGCTTCCTTCTGCCCTATAACTTTTGTTGGTTTTTTAACGTTAATTGTTCCGTGGTCGGTGGTGATAATCAATTTCATCTTTTGCTTGGCAGCCAGCTTAATTATTTCAAACAAGGGCGAATTGGCAAACCAACTTTTGGTTAAAGAACGATATGCCTTATCGGTAGATGCCAACTCCTTAACAATATCCATATCAGTCTTGGCATGCGACAACATATCGACGAAATTATACACGATAACATTCAAATCGTAGTTGTTTAATTTTCCAAATTGGTTAATGATTTTTTGTCCAAATTGATAGTTTAAGATTTTTATATAGTTAGATTTAATAGGAAGTTGTAGTCGCTTGATTTGTGCCTTTAAAAAATCGTGTTCGTGCAAATTCTTTCCGCCTTCATCGGTATCGTCTTTCCACCATTGCGGATAATGTTTTTTTAAATCTGAAGGCATCATTCCACCAAAAATACTGTTACGTGCATATTGGGTCGCTGTGGGCAAAATGGCATAATAGAGTTGTTCGCGATCCACGCGATAAAAATCATTAATCATAGGAGCAATGCTCAGCCACTGATCGTAGCGCAAATTATCAATCACCAATAACAATACTTTCTTATCTTGTTTTGTAAAAACAAACTCTTTTAAAATATCTGGCGATAAAACCGGTGCTTCCTCCCTATTTTGTATCCAATCTTCATAATTCTTCTTGACAAATTTAAAAAACGCCCGATTGGCTTCTTGCAGTTGACTCTGAAGAATATCACTCATCTGGGCATCCTTGATATTGTCCATCTTCAATTCCCATTTGACCAATTTTTTAAACAAGGCTATCCATTCTTCATGAGAATTGATCATAGAAATATCCATGGCAATACGCTGAAACTCTTGTTGATACGAAAGATTTGTTTTTTCGGACACCAATTCTTTTTGGTTCAAAATCTTTTTTAAGGTCAATAAGATTTGATTTGGGTTAACCGGCTTTATGATATAATCGGCTATTTGTTGCCCGATAGCATCTTCCATAATATTTTCTTCTTCACTTTTGGTAATCATCACCACAGGAATATTTGGTTTTACGGCTTTAATCCTGCTAAGCGTTTCCAATCCGTCGATACCCGGCATTTGCTCATCTAAAAATATAATATCAAAACTTGTATTTTGTATCGATTCAAGTGCTTCAATACCACTTTGTGCTGTTTGCACATCGTAGCCCTTGGTGTTTAAGAAAATAATATGTGGTTTTAACAAGGCGATTTCATCATCAACCCAAAGAATTCTTTTTTGCATACTTTTTATTTTATATCTTAACGCTAAAATGCAAAGATAA
>JANTGO010000129.1 GCA_024763015.1 Flavobacteriaceae bacterium | reverse complement strand
TGATAAAATGAATTTAGATTAATAGTATTTCCCATTTATGATTGTGTTGTTTATTCGTTGCAATATACAAAAAAAATTTTATGTATTAAAAACAATAATTTATTTATTATTATTTTTATTAAGCTCCTTGATAATTTGGTCTGCTATGCGGAAACTGTTAGCGTAGATTGTCCACGTATAGGTAACACTACCGCCTGTTGGCATGAAACTGCCATCGGAAACGTATAAATTTTTTACTTCGTGTGACCGGCAATTTTTATTCAATACGCTAGTGTTTGGATCGTTGCCAAACCGGCATCCGCCTGCTTGTAGGTTGGTCGGGGGTGCACCGCTGATGCCTGCATAGATGTTTTTTAGTCCCATTTTTTGTAAAATTGCTTTGGAATGTTTGGCTATTTTACGTGCCACTTTTAAATCGTGAGGGTGATAGCCAATCCTCACTTTTGCAACCGGATCGCCCCATTTGTCCTTGACTTTTTCGTCGAGACTTACAAAGCAATTATCGGTGGGCAGCCAATCCACAAAAATTTCGAATTTTAGTTTTCTGATATTTGTAAAATACTGATGCAGTTGTTTTTTAAGTTTTTCTCCGTAAAGTAAATTACCATTGTCATCCCATTTTTGACGAATGGCTTTTGAAACAGGGTTGGCATGTTCGAACAAAAAATCTACGGTTCCGCCTTTCATTTTCCTGCCATTTTCATCGTTTAGCTCGTAGAATTTTTGTACCGTTCTGTTGACAAAAACTCCGGGTTGTGCCAGTTTCTCTGCTAGGTTTTTATCCATTTTGTCGTATTCAAATTCTCCACCGCCAACACCACCGGCAGAAAAAATAAGATTTTTCCCAACTTGCCCATGGTTATTAGACAATCCGTTTGGAAAATCTTTGTTCTTGCTCATCAGCAAAAGTCTGGAAGTTTCTATGGCTTGCGCTGCCACTACAAATATTTTGGCTTTTGCTTCTTGGGTATTTCCTTTGGCGTCGTAGTATAAAGCGGCAGAGACTTCTTTGTTTTCGTTGGTTGTTAATTTAAAAACTTTAGCGTTGGCAATGACGGTACAATTTCCGGTTTTAAGCGCTTCTCTAATGAGCGAAACCCTTGAACTTCCTTTGGCATCAGAATTGCAAGCGTAGCTTCCGCAGTAATTGGAGTAGTAACAAGCATTTCTATCACCTTTTTTCTTCGTCAAAATGGCTCTGGGCAGAGGAATGGTTTGAATGTTTAATTTTGAAGCCGCTTCATCAATCAGGCTTGAAACAATATTCTCTTTTAAAGCTTCGTACGGAAAATCGGGGGTAGATCTAGGTTCTAAAAAATCGTGTTTAACGACTTTTCCGGATATGCCTACGATACGCTCTACTTTCTCGTAGTAGGGTTCCATTTCGGCATAATCTATTGGCCAGTCGGCTATGTTTGCTCCTTCAATAGGTCCATATTCCGATAACAATATAAAATCTTTGGGTTTTAATCTGGAGAAATAGCCACTCATAAAATTTGATGAGCCCCCTACACAATTGCCATTCCAAAAATCGTAGCCTGTATCATAGGTTGATTCTGCTTGCCATTTGCCATTATCGTCTTGTTCTTCTATGACGTGTCTTTCATCTTTGAGGTTTGGCGTGTAAACACTTCTTCTGGTTGCGACCATTTCATCCTTACTAAAATCTTTGGTGTGAAACCAAGGACCCTTTTCCAAGACGAGTACTTTATATCCGGCTTTTGATAACTCATAGATGACCGGTCCGGCACCGGCGCCACTACCTACGACACATACGTCAAAGTCTTGATGGTTTTTTGTTTGAAACTGTATTTTTATTAAGGCTAATATATTTGGATAGGCATTTTTTTTATTGGGACGAGGTATTCCCGGTATATGATTTAGCCATTTCCAGCCAATTTTATTCGTATTTACCTCATAAATAGGGTCTATCAGCAAGGCTTCAAAAATAATGGTTAATATTTTGGACAGCCATGAAGTTCCCCAATCCAATAGGGCAATTTGGTTAAAAATATTTTGCTTTTCAATTTGTTTTAGCCGGTGAAACTCTTTTTTGTATTGCTCTTGAGCCGTTTCATTTATCCAAGTAATTCCATTGATAAGATATTTTTTTTCGTCAATGTCATAAAATGGATCAGCTAATATATCGTTGAGGTGCGAATAGGCATTGATGTCTGAAATAGAAGGCGTTGAAGGCGTGTCAAACAAGAACTTCATGATAGGCAAAAGCGTATTTCTTTGGTTTTTTGTTAAAACTTCATCTATCGGCTCTTCCTTGCAGCTATACAGAAATGGAAACTGACTGATGATGCCGGTCGCAATGATTTGCTTGATAAAAATTCTACGTGGTTTAGACATAATTATTGATTAAAAAAACAAAAAAACCATCTATGATAAGTAGATGGTTTATAGTAAGTTATGTAATTAATGATAATTATTTACCGCATTTGCCTTCGCCACATTTTTTGGCTTTTGCATCATCTTTACTGGCAGCTTTTTTGGCATCACCACATTTGCCTTCACCACATTTGCCTTCACCACATTTTTTTTCTTTTTTCATAGAAGCTTTAAATGCTGCCATTTCTTCTTTAGAAATACTACCATCTTTATCAACATCAATTTTTGCAAACATCATTTCGTGACCTTTTACAAATTCTTCTTCTGAAACAAAATCATTTTTGTCGGTATTGAAATCGTCAAAATTTACACATTCGTCTTTTTCGATTTTACCGTCAGCATTTTTGTCTTTTGCTTTGTACTCTTCTTTTGCGTGCGCAGCGAATTCTTCTTTAGAAAGTTTTTCGTCTTTGTTTGCGTCTAATTTGGCAAACATGTCCACTTTTTTAGCAGCTTCCTCAGTTTTAGGGGCTTCTTTTTTTACGGCTTCTTTAACTTCTTCTTTTACTTCTTTTTTAGCTTTGTCGTCTCCACAAGAAGTGAAAAATACAAATCCTAACATTAAGGCTGCCATAACAGCCATTTTGCTTTTGTTTACTTTCATAGTTTTTTATTTTTAATTGTTTATAATTCAATACCAAAAATATAGAATTTTGGATATATTTTCATAAAATTTTGAGAAATTTTAGTTAAATTTTCATTAGAAAATATAAATCATTGATTATCAGACAGTTTATTAATTTCTTTAATGATTTTTTTCTTGCTTTTTTGGTCAATTTTATGTGAATGAATGCATTTATGACTTAAATCATCCGGCGAAATTTTTAGAATTTCGTCAATTTTTTTGCTTTGGAGATTAAATCTGTTACAAAATTCACAGTTAAGTAAGTGCAATTTTAACCTGATTTTATCAATCCAACTAATTTTACCATCTAATTGTTTGGATATGAGCAAGCTTGCCTGGTCGCAATTTAGCATTACGGCATCCATCATTTTTACTAATACTTTTTTATAACGCATTTTACATCCATTTTTTTTCGATACATTCTCTAATTTGTAGCCTTGCACGGTGCATAATCGTCCATAAATTATTGGGTTTTATATTTGCTCGGGCACAAACTTCCTCTGAGGAGCATTCTTCAAGTACTTTTAACATAAAAACTGCTCTATGTTTGTCGGGTAACAATTGAAGGCAAAATTGTAATACTTGATGAAATTCATCCAATTGAATTTTATCGTCAACATCCCAAGTCTTTGGTGCTCTTTGTTCTAACCAGTGGTTTTCAAAATTTCCTGATTCATAAAAAGGTAATTTGAATGATGAAACGTTTCGGTCTGCTTTTCGGGCTTCTTTGCGATAGAAATCTACGATACGTCTTTTTAGGATGCTAACCAGCCAAGTTTTTTCCGAGCTGCCACCTTTAAAATTTTTTAAGGAAGTAAAAGCAGATAAAAATGTTTCTTGAACGGCATCTTCTGCTATTTCTTTAGAGGGCAATTTATAACGCGCATAATTATATAAGTAATCGGCGTAATTATTTACCCATTCTTCCGGTTTTGGCACCATACTTTTTTGTTTGAATTCATATCGATATGCTTATTAGTCGCAAGTTATAATAAAAACTTACAAAAAATCTATTTTTTTTGAGGATGTGGTTATTATCATTTAACAATTCGACTTGGCATTGGAAAAAATGCCGTACTTTTGAACAGTTAATATATTATTCAACGCACTTTTAGTAAAGCATGTCCATGTTTTGTTATAGTCAAATAAATTAAAAATTATGAAAACATTTTATCGCAAATCGCTATTAAGCTTTTTTTTATTTTTGTTAATATTTGTAACATCTTGTAATTCAACTAAAAAATCGGTTTCAAAATCGACAGATGACCATCAAATTGAAGTTACTTTTTTACAACTAAATGATGTTTACGAGATTGCACCGCTCGAAGGTGGTAAGTCAGGTGGAATGGCAAGGGTTGAGACCGTTCACAAACAATTGTTAAAACAAAATCCAAACACCTTATTGTTTATGGCGGGCGATTTTTTAAATCCCTCTTTAATCGGCACGATGAAATTAAACGGAGAACGAATCAGAGGACGTCAAATGGTAGAAGTGATGAATGCCATGCACTTTGATTTGGTAGCATTTGGCAATCACGAGTTTGATTTGAAATACAAGGATTTGCAAAAACGAATTAACGAATCGGATTTTGATTGGGAATTGGGCAATGCTTTACACAAAAAAGACGGGCAGATAACTACTTTTTATAAAGAAAAAAATCATATAAAAACAGCTATTCCTAAAACGCGTATCATAAGCTTGAAAGATGCAGATGGCACGCAGATTAAAATTGGTTTTTTCTCAGAAGTAGTAGATTCTAATCCAAAGGATTATGTGGTTTATCAAGACCCGTTTGTCAAAGCAAAAGAAGACTATAACGCACTAAAAGACAAAGTGGATATTGTGATAGGACTTACGCATCTTACCAAGGAAAGCGATTTGAAAATATTGGAGCTTTTGCCCAAGGTTCCGCTTATTATGGGTGGACACGAGCACTATAATATGTTGCTGACAGCTTCTACAGGAGGCAAGGTAGCTAAAGCAGATGCCAATGCACGTACTGCTTATATACATACATTAATATATAATACTAAAACAAAAAAATACAATATTAGCTCCAAATTGATTACCATTGATGATCGGATAGCCGATGATCCGCAAATAAAAACACTTGTAGATAAATGGCAACAAATACTGATGGAACGCGTAAAAACGGTTTCTGACAATCCTGACGCGATTATATTTGATGCCAAGACGCCACTTGATGCACGAGAAAAATCTATTAGACACCATCAAACAAATTTTGGAGCACTGGTAACAGATGCGATGTTGGCTGCCTCTAAAAAAGATGCGGAAATCGCCCTGTTAAATAGTGGCTCTATCAGAATTGACGATCAGATTTCCGGTGATATTGTAGCACTCGATTGGTTCAGGGCAATGCCATTTGGTGGTAGCATTTACGATGTGTCCATTAAGGGTGATTTGCTAAAAAAAGTTTTGGATTATGGCGAAGCGCATAAAGGAAAAGGTTCCTATTTGCAACGCAGTAAAAATATTGTTCAGGGCGATGACGGGCAGTGGTTTATCAATGGGGAATATCTCGATGAACGAAAAACATATAGAATGATAACCTCTGATTATTTGTTAAAAGGATATGATATTCCAATGCTTAAAGAAGGTATTGCCGGCATCATTAGTGTTGACAAACCTAAAAATACAAATCTTGATGATAGAAAAGATATTAGAAAATCGGTCATTAATTACCTGAAAAACAAG
>JANTGO010000128.1 GCA_024763015.1 Flavobacteriaceae bacterium | reverse complement strand
ATGGGTGGCTTTTTTTGTTTTATGTCATTTTTGTGGTAAAACTAATTTTTTGTAAATTTGTGTTTAAGAAAATTATTATGGCACAAGAAATATCACTTATTGGATTGTCAAAAAAAGAAACGGCTTTTTTAAAGTCTATTTTTTCAAAAGATAATATTAAAATTCAGTTTATTTCCTCTGTAGAATTGCTGCAAAGGGCAGATTTAGTAATTATTGGACATGATATTTGTCCACAAATTGAAGAAATAAAAAATGAATTATTGAATAAACGTATTCCTTTACTGCTTTATACCGATTTTGATGAAGATTTAATTATTTCTTGTTACCAAAAAGGTATGGATGATTTCTTGGACAACCAATGGTCAGCAGATTTGTTGATAGCTAAAGTAGAAGCTTGGTTGTCATTTGCTAAAAAAGCTAAAAAAGAAAAAGCAAATAAGATAAAATTGGGCAATTTGAGTATCAATTTAAAAAAACGTAAAGTTACCAAAAAACGAAACGAAATAGAGTTAACCAAAATTGAATACAATATATTATCACTACTGGCTAAGGACAGAACTAAAGTATTTTCAAGAGAAGAAATTTATCAACAAATTTGGGGTGATAGTATAGTGGTTGGCGAACGCACTTTAGATGTTCATATGAACAACCTACGAAAAAAAATAGGTAAGAGCATTATTAAGACAAAAAAAGGCGTGGGATTTTCAATTAATTCTAATTTATAAAGACCATACAATTAAAAAAGGCTGCCTTTGGCAGCCTTTTTTATAATTATTCAGTAAATATTATTTCAATATTTCTGCTACTTTTTTTCCAATTTCCGCAGGAGATTCTACTACATGAATACCGTGTTCACGTAGAATTTCCATTTTTGCTTGTGCCGTATCGGCTTTTCCGCCAACTATTGCTCCGGCATGTCCCATGGTTCTACCTTTAGGCGCAGTTTGTCCGGCAATAAAAGCAACAACAGGTTTTTTGTTACCGGTTTCTTTAATATATTTGGCAGCTTCGGCTTCTAGATTTCCACCAATTTCTCCAATCATAACAATTGCTTCGGTTTCTGGATCGTTCATAAACATTTCTACGGCATCTTTGGTTGTTGTGCCAATGATAGGATCACCACCAATACCAATGGCCGTAGTGATACCATAACCTTGTTTAACGATTTGGTCAGCAGCTTCATAAGTCAACGTGCCGGATTTGGATACCAAACCTACGTTACCTTTTTTAAATACAAAACCGGGCATAATACCTACTTTTGCTTCTTCGGGTGTAATGACACCCGGGCAGTTAGGGCCTACCAAGCGAACGTCTCTATCCTTGATGTAATCCATTACTTTAACCATATCGCTTACCGGAATACCTTCTGTAATGGCAATAATTGTTTTGATGCCGGCTTCGGCAGCTTCTTTGATGGCATCGGCAGCAAATGCCGGTGGTACAAAAATGATAGAAGTATCGGCTCCGGCTTTATCCACCGCATCTTTGACGGTGTTAAAAACGGGCTTACCCAAATGTTCTTGACCGCCTTTTCCGGGCGTTACACCACCAACAATATTGGTGCCGTAATCAATCATTTGTCCGGCATGAAATGTGCCTTCACCTCCTGTAAATCCTTGTACTATTATTTTTGAATCTTTGTTAACTAATACACTCATATCTATAAAAATTTTGTTGCGTAAATATCATGAATTTATTTTAATAAAATATGCATTTTTATCATTTTTTTTGAATTTTGTTCCAAAGAGCTCTTGATGTCTAAAATAGATGTTTTTGTGAATGATAGACAGATATTTATTAAAAAATGTATTTGCAAAGTCTTATTTAACCCTTTCTTGATAAGCACCGGTTTCGGTGTTTATCTTAATTTTGTCACCTTCGTTAATAAATAAAGGAACACGTACTTGTGCACCTGATTCAACCGTTGCAGGTTTGGTAGCGTTGGTAGCTGTATTTCCTTTAACCCCTGGCTCAGTGTGGGTTACTTCCATGATTACGGTAGCAGGCATATCTAAAGTAAGCGGTGTGTTGTCTTCTGCTTTCATCATGATACTTACACTTTCACCTTCTTTTAAAAACTGGGGTGCATCAATCATGCTAACAGGTAATTGGATTTGTTCATAAGTTTCATCTTCCATGAAGTAATAAGTATCGCCATCGTTGTATAGATATTGGTATTTACGTGTTTCAATACGAATATCATCAATTTTATGACCGGCAGAGAAAGTGTTGTCAATAACTTTTCCGGTCGTTAAACTCTTTAATTTTGTTCTTACAAATGCAGGGCCTTTTCCGGGTTTTACGTGCAAGAAATCTATAATTTTATAAATATCATTGTTGTAATTAATGCAAAGTCCTTTTCTAATATCTGATGTAGATGCCATAATATATTTTTTAGTTATTTTGTTTATATCCTTTGATGATTCCTTTTGGGGAATTTTTGATGAATTGAATGATTTCATCGCGTTCAGGTGAAGCAGGCATTTCTGCTTCTACGTATTCGATGGCATTCGTTATATTATTAATTTTTTGAAACACAATTCTGTAAATATCTTGAATATGATTGATGGTCTTCACATCAAAACCACGACGACGTAGTCCTATGGAATTAACACCAACATATTGTATGGGTTCTTTTGCAGCTTTTACAAATGGTGGAACATCTTTGCGAACACCGGTTCCTCCTGAAATCATACAGTGTCTTCCGATTTTAACAAATTGAAGCACAGCAGACAAACCTCCTAAAATTGCCCAATCACCAACTTCTACGTGACCGGCAAGTGCTACATTGTTTACCAGAATAGCATGGTCACCTACAATACAATCATGTGCGACATGGGAATTTGCCATCAATAGACAATTATTTCCAACAACTGTTTTGCCACTTGCTTTAGTTCCTCTGTTTATGGTAACATTCTCTCTAATGGTTGTATTGTCACCGATGATTGCAAGGCTTTCTTCTCCTTCAAATTTTAAATCTTGAGGTTCTGCACCAATGACAGCACCTGGAAAAATTTTACAGTTTTTGCCAATCCGACTGCCTTCCATTATGCTGACATTCGGCCCAATCCAAGTACCTTCGCCAATTTCGACATTATTATCAATAGTAGAGAAAGGTTCTATAACCACATTTTTGGCAATTTTGGCACCTTGGTGTATGTATGCGTAAGGTTGATTCATATCAATATTTTTAGTTTTTTTTGGCTATTTGTGCCATCATTTCTGCTTCAGCAACTACTTGCCCATTGGCATATGCATGCGCTTGCATGTGACAAATTCCTCTTCTAATCGGGCTAATTAACTCAGCTTTGAAAATCAAGGTATCTCCCGGAATTACTTTTCGTTTGAATTTTACTTTATCTATTTTCATAAAATAGGTAAGGTAATCCTGAGGGTTGGGTACGGTACTTAATATCAAAATGCCGCCTGTTTGTGCCATCGCTTCAACTTGCAATACGCCGGGCATAACCGGAGCACCGGGAAAATGTCCTACAAAGAAGGGCTCGTTCATCGTTACATTTTTAAGCCCGATTACATGTGAATCCGATAATTCCAAAATTTTATCAATCAATAAAAAAGGCGGTCTATGAGGTAGAAGCGACATGATTTTTTCGACATCCATCAAGGGCTCTTGGTTCAAATCGAACTCAGGAACTTTGTTTCGTTTTTCGTTTTTAATTATTTTTTGCAGTTTCTTAGCAAAAGAGGTATTAACCTTATGTCCCGGTTTGTTTGCAATTATTTTCCCTTGAATTTTGGTACCGACAAGTGCCAAATCACCCATAATGTCAAGCAGTTTGTGTCTGGCAGCTTCATTAGGCCATTGTAAATCCAAATTGTTTAAAATACCATTGGGTTTTACAGAGAAATCTTCTTTTTTGAAATAATCTTTTAACAAATCTTTGGTTTCATCAGAGATATCTTTATCCACGAATATGATCGCATTGCTTAAATCACCACCTTTTATGAGACCGTTTTTTAATAGAAATTCCAATTCGTGTAAAAAGCTAAAAGTACGAGCGGCAGCAATATTTTCTTTAAAGTTTTTTAATTCTTTTAGATAAGCATTTTGCGTACCGAGTACTTTGGTGCCA
Source organism: Flavobacteriaceae bacterium (assembly GCA_024763015.1). GTDB lineage: Bacteria > Bacteroidota > Bacteroidia > Flavobacteriales > Flavobacteriaceae > WGBX01. Next base: position 1,809 of record JANTGO010000128.1, on the reverse strand, counting down.
AAATCAACCATAGAAGTGATTTCGTAATGATCGGAAGGCATAATCAATATTTCACTTTCGGTTTCCGGATCGGTATAAGAAATTATTTTATTTACCACAAAAACTTCTCTTTCAGCATTTTGCTCTTGGATTCCTGCATTTTCAATCATCTCGACAAAAAGTTTTGAAGAACCATCTTTGATGGGGGGTTCACCTGCATCGAGTTCTATGATACAATTGTCGATATCCATTCCGGTCAGTGCAGCCAAAACATGTTCTGTTGTTGATATTGAAACACCATTTTTTTCAATAACAGTACCCCTTTGCGTCTGGCTTACAAATTGTGCACTTGCCTCAATTTCCGGTTTTCCCTCTAAATCCGTTCTGACAAATTTAAAGCCGTAGTTTTCAGGGGCTGGTTTAAAAGTCATTTTAACTTTTTCACCGGTATGTAAACCGATACCTTCTATAGAAACTTCTTTTTGTAATGTTTTTTGCTTAGTCATAAATTTTTATTTCAATTTGTTTTCTAATGCTTTAATTCTATTATATAATTCTTCTAAATTTTTGAAAATGATGGTTGATTTTTTGAAATTTCTAATGGGTAGTGCCGGCGTACCAACGACAATTTCATTATCTTTGATATTATGGGAGATGCCTGATTGTGCACCTACTTTTACATTGTCGCCAATTTTTAGATGCCCAGCCATTCCTACTTGTCCGCCAATCATACAGTTTTTGCCTATTTTTGTGGATCCGGATATACCCGTATGAGCTGCAATAACGGTGTTCTCTCCAACTTCCACATTATGAGCTACCTGTATGAAATTGTCGAGTTTTACGCCTCTTCTTATGACAGTTGAGCCCATTGTAGCACGGTCAATAGCAGAATTTGCACCAATTTCAACATAATCTTCAATAACAACATTGCCTATCTGCGGAACTTTTTTAAAATCGTTTCCATTATTTTGGGCAAAGCCAAACCCGTCAGCACCTATTACAGTACCGGAATGAATTGTAACATTTTCACCTATAATACTGTCGTGATAAATTGTTGTGTTCGGGAAGATGATGGAGTTATCTCCAATAATAGAATTTTTTCCAATAAAACAATTGGGAAATATTTTAACGTTTTTACCGATGTTTACTGAATCACTAACATAAGTAAATGCACCGATATATGATTGTTCTCCTATTTTTGCACTTGGCGAGATGTGTGAAGATGTCTCAATACCCGTTTTGTCGTGATAAGTTTGATCATAAATTTCGAGTATTTGAGAAATAGCTTGATAGGGATCTTTTACTTTGATAAGATTAGCAGTAATTTCTTTTTCCGGAATAAAATCATCTTTAACAATAACAGCCGAAGCTTTAGTGGTATAAATATGGGGAGTGTAAATAGGATTTGCCAGAAACGTAATGTCACCTTTTTGTGCCTCCTCAATTTTTGCAATGTTGCCAATTTCTTCATCGGGACTTCCTTCGATAGTGCCTTGTAAGTATTTAGCTATTTTTTCAATAGTATATTTCATGTAGATTGTTAATTTGTGGATTGCAGTGTTTTTTTTGCAATTTTTCGTAAAAGTATTTGTTGCCGATATAATGAGCAACAAACAATTAACTTTCGGCAAAAGTAAGAAAAAGATTATTTTTTTACAATTTTTTTATTTACGAGTTCCAAAAAACGTGATAATATTTTCACTAGCATCCGAAAGTTAAGATTTTAAAAAGCCCTCAGAATCCCGTATTTTTGAGTTGAACAAAAAAAATTATAAATATGGGACTCTTCAGGCGAAACAAAAATAACAATAAACCGGTAATTAGGCAAAT
>JANTGO010000127.1 GCA_024763015.1 Flavobacteriaceae bacterium | reverse complement strand
TGGTAAGTGTCTTCTTGTTGTGATTCTGTTTTTATTTTTATGATGTAAGATCCGGAGCTTAGGTTACTGATATTTAATTTAGGCTGGCTGGTTCTTGGCTTATTCATTAATACCTTTTGTCCCAATAAATTAAATATTTCTATTTTTTCAATTGCTTGTTCTGATTTTAAATGAAGCACATTATCAGCAGGATTAGGATATATTTTGAGTCCGGGAATATTAGAAATTCCGATATTAGAAGTTCCTTCGTATGCCCAAAAATAGAATGTTCCATAAGGATCGTTTTGATATGTGAATACTCTGATATATAATGTGGATCCGGGTGTTTGATTATCTAATTCAATGAGTGAAAATAATGTGCCACCACCAGCATCGTCATTGCAGGCAATTTCTTGTAAATTACTACAAGAGCCGCTGTAAACATTCATTACGGTATCTATAAGTGGGCTAGAGCTGTCCTGTGTTGTTTCGAAGATAATAGATCCTGAGGCAGGTACCGTACATTTAAACCAGATATCGCCGGGATCAACTTGGCCACATGAGGGGATAGGAATGCCGGAATCACTAGCCCCTTCATTCGATACAAGACTGGAACTCGCCAATGAAATTGGTTGTGCATCAGAGCAAGTATCATTTTCGGGCATAACCATTAGGGCTATATCATCTAAGCCAACACCCCATCCCCAAGATGGGCTGGTGCCGTGGTCATCAAAGTGCCATCGAATTCTTAAATGCGCTTTGTCAAATTCTGGGTGATTATTTAAAAAGTGACGAATATCAACCCAATGATAGATAGGATTAGTTGTATAGATATGACTGGCAATAAAGTTATAACCATGTCCGGCATTGTCTTCTATTCTTACTTTTAATGAAGCATGATAGGTGTTGTCTCCGTTAGCTCCTTTATTGTTAATGGCATATTGGTATCGTAGTTTAATTGCTGAAAGGGGATATTCTGCGACTGAAAATTCAGGGCTGAGAAGCTGAGAAGCATTATGTGAATCAGTAGATCCTGCGGCATCATCATCAAAAATGGCAGCATTGTTGGGAAAGTTTGTAACGTTATAAGTACTGTTTCCGGGCATGGTTGCCGATCCAAAACTCCAATCGTGATTCCCATAACTAATTATTGATGTCCAACCGTTAGGTAAACTGTTGCCGTCAAAATCTTCATCCAGCAATACAATTGCTTGCGAAAAGCCATTCATAGCTATTAGTAAGCTAAATAATTGTAGTAATTTTTTCATAATTTTAGGTTTTAAGATTAATATTATAATTTGCATTTTTTTGTAAGTACGTTATTTTTAAGATTTATTTCACCACGTGTGTTGTTATTTATAAATTTGATTTTTATATCAATATTGTCTATATTATTTGGGAGGATGACATTTACATAGGTTTGTTTTCCCGGTAATAAGGATTTTTGTTCTACTTGTTTATAAGCAATATATTTTGACAAAGTTTTACTGATATGCTTGTAGTAACCGATAATTACCAGGAAATTAGCTGATGCTTTCTGTCCCACATTGCTGATGAAAATTATTTTTTTTGGCTTGTTGCAACTTTTAGTAAAGTCAACTGTATTCATTTGATTATTAAAACTTTTTACAGCCATTATTTCTAAATCGGGAAGGTTTTGTGTGAGTTTGTTAGTATTTTTCGGTTTTTTGTGTATGTTTTTAAGGATTAATCCATAATCGAGTTTTTTCATTTTATTAATTTCCATTTTGGTTGCTTTTTTCCATTGAAATGCAAGTTTAAATCGTTTTTTGGCGATCGCTTTACCATTTTTTAGCAACATCACTTCAATAGACTCGGATATAGTTGGGAGACTATAAAATTTTAAATTAATGTCGGTAAATTCAAGATTAGTATTTGAAACGACCTCTGGTATGTAGCCAACATTTAAAGCATTTCCTGATTTGTTATATAGCCAAGCACCGGCATATATAGGATTGTTGTCGTGCTTATTAAGTTGATGGTAAATGCGTATTTTGAGAATGTTATCCTTAAATTCCAATAATGAGCAACCGGTAATAATTGGATTTAGTTTAGGAATGTTTGCATAGGTTCCCATAGTTGGATATAGCTCTAATGCTATTGGTATGTTATTGGGTGCCGGTATGGAAATTGGCGTTGCGGCTACTTTTCCGCCAATAATGGGGAATGCGGTACATATAGCAATCCTACTATCTATATTCGGACCTATACCGGGATCGAGTGCAATTGCATTAGTACTTGATTTTTGATGACTCTTGGTGCCTGTTTTTATTTGAGCAAATGTGTTTAATACAGTACACATAAATACTATTATCAATATTTTTTTCATAATGTGATGAATTTTATGGGTTAACAGGACAAAACTATTACTTGTATTTTTTTGTGGTACATTGTATTTTTTCAATAACCCAAAGTAGTGATGCAATCGATAAAAAGAACCGTAGTATAGTTGCATTTATTAACCGATTTATTGATTAATAAATTGATTTTTAGTTAGTTGTATATTGCATCAAAATAAGATGTACTGTAGTGAAGAAAGTTTGATAAACCTATTGATTATTCTTTCTGAATGAGGCAGGAGAATAGCCAAACTTATCTTTAAAGGTTTTACTAAACCAGTCTGGATTGGAAAAGCCACAAGCATAAGCAATTTCAGAAATGTTTAAATTGGTTTTTTGAAGCATTTCTTTGCCGGCTTCCAATCGTATTTCTCTGATAAAAACAGCGGTAGATAAATTAGTAATTGCTTTAATTTTTCTATATAATTGTGATTCGCTTAGGTGAATAGAAAATGCCAATTGTGTAGCTCTAAAATTTTCTTGGTCGAGGTGAAGATGGATTTGTCGGATGCATTTTTGGATAAATATTACTTCTTTTGAATTGGATTTTTCTAATGAGAAACCTGTTAGTCTATATTTTTCTTGTATGCGTTTTCGCAGTAAAATCATTTGTTCGATACGTATCAATAATTCGTTTTGGTTAAATGGCTTGGTTAAATAGGCATCTGCACCATGCGCTAGTCCCTTTATTTTATCTTTTTCCATTATGCGAGCCGTTAGCATTATTATCGGAATATGAGAGGTTTTTTCATTATTTTTAAGGACATGACATACCTCAAAACCATCAGCTATAGGCATCATTAAGTCGGTGATGATTAAATCCGGAATGCTGTTTAGCGCTTTGGCTATGCCTTCTTGACCATCATAGGCAAAGATGATTTCGTATTGAGTATTTAAACCTGAAGCGATATAGTTAGCTACATCCGGATTGTCTTCAATTATTAGTAATAAAGGAGCGCCATTGATTTGTTGGTTATGATTTTTTTCCTTTTGTAAATCAATTTCTTCGTATAAAATTGGCTTTTTTATGACTATTTGTTCTACTAATTCTTCCTTTTGATTAATGGGAATGCTGATTGTAAATTCAGTTCCTTGATGCAATTTGCTTTTGACTCTTACGTGTCCTTTCATCAAGCCGACAATCTCTTTGGTTAAAGACAATCCAATACCTGTGCCTCCGGTTGAATATTCTTCAACTTGATAAAAACGATCAAAAATATGTAGCTGCGCTTCCTTGGAAATGCCTATACCATTGTCTTTTATTTTAATAATTAGATTGGCAATATTATTCTGTTTTTCTTTTTTGACATGTAAAATAATTTTACCTTTTTTTGGTGTGAATTTAATAGCATTTGTAACCAAATTTGAAATGATAATAGCCAATTTTTCAGGATCGAAATCCATTAAAATTTCTTCATTTTCATTGTAAAAAATCAATTCGATGTTTTTATTGTTTGCAAATGAGTGAAAACTTTCTAAATTTACTTTAAGAAAGGGAATAATATCGGCTTGGATTGGTGTTAATTTCATTTTGCCACTTTCTATTTTAGATAAATCTAGTATTTGGTTGATTAGAAATAGTAAATTCTTGCTATTGCGAGATAAAACAAGGAATTTTGATTCAAATTTTTGTCTTTCGTCTGGTGTCATTTTTTGTTTGATTGTATTTATCATACCTAGAATAACAGTAAGCGGTGTTCTTAACTCATGAGTTATATTGCCATATAGTTTGGTTTTTAGATTGTCTAATTCTACAAGTCGAAGATTTTCTTGGTGTTCAATTTTTTTGCTCAAGATAAAACGATAAATCAAGTAGATCGTAAATAAGATGCATATAATGTAAACTAAATATGCCCAAGTTGACTGCCACCAGATGGGTAAAACTTGTATGTGAAGCAAAAGCGGTTTCTTTTTTTTCCAGACTTTAGCTTGGGAAACGCCTTGAATTTCTAAGGTGTAGTCTCCCGGCGCCAAAGACAAAAATTGAATTTGCCGTTTATTTTGGATAAAATTCCATTGTTTATCATCGGGTTTTAGTCGATAAGCAAAGCTATTGTTTTTGTAATAATTTAAATTGATGTCAGAGAAATTGACGAAAAAAGGAAATTGACCGGCTTTTATTAATAGTTTTTGATTTGTAGAAATGCGTCTGGTTTCTACCTTTCTTTCTTTGGGATGGCTAATTTGTATATTTTTTATATAGAGTTTTGATGTGTTATTTAGTGAATCTATTTTTCTAGGATTAAAATAGGTAATTCCATCAATTCCGCCAAAATATAGACAGCCGTTTTTATCTTTAAATTTAGCATGTAAATCAAATTCTTCACTTGCCAATCCGTCTGATTGGTGAAAGTTTATAAAGCTATTCGTTTTTGTATTTAGGCGAGAAATACCTTTGTTGGTTGAGACCCAAATATTGTTTTTCTTGTCTTCTAAAATGGCATATATAACATTGTTTGTTAACCCATTGTCCTTAGTAAACAATTTTAGTTCTTCAGTTTTGGGTACATATTTATAGAGTCCTTTGGTGCTCCCTATCCACATTTGTTTTTTTTGGTCTTGCATCAAAGTGTATATTACGCCGTTGTTAATGGTGTCCTTATGTTTTATTTGTAATCTGTTAAATACAGGGTTATGGTATTCTGTATCGTCAAAATGTAAGATATTAATACCATTATTTGTTGCAATCCAATATGTATTTGTATCAGTTTGCAAAATGTATTTTACCTTGTTGGAAGCAATGCTGTTTTTGTTTTCTTTATGTTTGTAATGTTTAAATGTAAATTTGTTATGTTTTGTATTTCCCGTAAATCTTTCAAGTCCGCCACCGTTTGTGCAAAGCCAAATCTTATCTTGTCTATCCTTGTAGATATATCTGACAAAATTATTGCTTAAAGAATTTATGTTGTTGTATTGATTTGTAATATTTTGCACTTTCATTTTATGAAATGGCTGATGGATATTTGATATCAAAACGACCCCTTCACGTGTTCCTGCCCAAATTTTATCTTGATCAGATAATATGCTAAAACAGATATTTGATGGAATATGACGTTTTTTTTTGGTAAAATAATATGCTTTTTTATTTGTTATTAGATTGATGCCCCCACCAGATGTCCCCACCCAAATGTTGTTATTTGCTTTGGCGATACTGAATATGATATTAGAATTCAAAGAATAATTCGTATTCCCTGATCGAATTTTATGAAAAAATAGATTGTTATAGAAAAGATTTAAATACTTTCCGGTTCCAATCCATATTTGTTCTTGTTTGTCAAAGAATAAACTGTAAACAACATTGATACTTAGTGATTTTGGGTCTTTATCATTGTGAAAATATTCAATTAATAAACGGTGTTTTTTGTTTTCATAAACAAACAAACCGGAACCGGTTGCAATCCATATTTTATTTTTGTGTGGGATAATATCATATATAACTTTTGTGTCATCTTTATTGTTGAAATTTAATTTTGATAATTGTTTTTTGACCAAATTATAGAGATATAAATGTTTTTGGGTGCCAATCCATAGATTTTGTTTTTTTTCCGTCTTTAACACAAATATCTTATCCAGTACTTTGTGTATTTGGAGTTCTTTAAATTTTGTGAAATCCATTTTGGAGTTAATATTTGTAT
>JANTGO010000126.1 GCA_024763015.1 Flavobacteriaceae bacterium | reverse complement strand
ACGCTCTTCATAATTTCATCCAATCCAAATGGGTCGATATTGGATAAATAATGAATCTTTAGGTGATTTCTGTAATTTGATAAAGCTTGCACCATCATTTTGGGTCCTAAATCCGATCCGCCAATACCTATATTAACCACATCGGTTATTTTTTTTCCGGTATAAGATTTCCATTCTCCCGAAATTACTTTTTCTGAAAAATTTTCCAATCTCTTATAGGTGGTTCTGATTTCAGGGATAATATTTTTACCATTCACTATTATGGCGGTGTCATTTTGTTGACGCAAGGCGGTATGCAATACAGCGCGTTGTTCAGTATGGTTGATGGTATCACCTGAAAAAAGCCGATTCATTTTTGGCTTGAGTTGCATTTCATCTGCCAATTCAACAAATAATGCTAACATTTTGTCATCTAAACGATGTTTGGAGAAATCGAAGTAAATCCCATCAAAATTAAATGAAAAATTCTGCAAACGATTTTGGTCAAAAAAGCTTGTAATTTGATTATTTTCTATCTTGTTAAAATGTTGTTGGATTTTTGTCCAAGCTTTGGTTTTAGTCGGATTCATATTCATATTTGTTTGTCTAAGATGTATTAATTTACTCTTTGAATTTTGGCGCCAATGGCATTCAGTTTTTGGTCAATAGCTTCATAGCCACGGTCAATCTGTTCAATATTATGAATAACACTGGTGCCTTTGGCAGAAAGGGCTGCAATGAGCAAGGAAATACCGGCGCGAATATCGGGAGAACTCATTTGTGTTGCCCGTAATTGATTTTCTTGATCTAGCCCAATAACGGTAGCACGGTGCGGGTCGTTTAAAATAATTTGTGCGCCCATATCAATCAGTTTGTCGACAAAAAACAACCTACTTTCAAACATTTTTTGATGGATTAATACGACGCCTTTTGCTTGAATAGCGGTCACCAAAACAATACTTAGCAAATCCGGTGTAAATCCCGGCCAGGGCGCATCCGATACGCTTAAAATAGAGCCATCCATAAAATTTTGAATAACGTAATGTTCGTGTTTTGGTATAAAGATATCATCGCCTTTTTGTTCTACTGTGATACCGAGTTTTCTAAAAACGCGGGGGATTTGTCCTAAGTTTTCCCAGCTGACATTTTTAATGGTAATTTCTGATTTGGTAATGGCAGCCAGTCCAATCCAACTACCTATTTCTATCATATCGGGGAGTACTCGATGTGTCGTGCCATTTAACTTTTTTACGCCTTCAATCGTAAGCAAATTAGAACCGATGCCTGAAATTTTAGCGCCCATTCGGTTGAGCATTTTGCTTAATTGTTGAATATAGGGCTCACAAGCAGCGTTGTAAATTGTAGTAGTTCCTTCAGCCAAAACAGCTGCCAAAATAATATTTGCCGTTCCGGTAACTGATGCTTCATTGAGCAACATGTTTGTACCGGTAAGTTTCTTAGCTTTTACGCCAAAAAAGTGATTGCTAGTGTCATAATCCAATTCGGCACCCAATTTAATAAAACCTTCAAAATGTGTATCCAACCGACGTCTTCCAATCTTATCACCACCGGGTTTTGACATATAAGCTTTACCAAATCTTGCCAAAAGTGGTCCCATAATCATAATGGAGCCACGTAATCCGGAACCTTTTTCTTTAAATTCTTCGGATTGTAAATAATTTATGTTGATGTCATCCGCCTGAAAAGTAAAGACACCTTTTGCCTTTTTTTGGATTTTTACGCCTAGATTTCTAAGGATGTCGATTAGTTTGTTGACATCTATAATGTCGGGGATATTAGATATCTCCACTTTTTTATCGGTAAGTAAGACTGCACTAATAATTTGGAGTGCTTCATTTTTAGCACCTTGGGGTGTGATTTCGCCTTGCAAAGTATGCCCGCCTTCAATGATAAATGAACCCATTATGAACGTTTTTTTCGGTAGTTTGTATTTTTATTATTATTATTGTAGTTATTTCGTTTTTTATTGTTATTGTTTTTTTGGCTGTTATTCTTTCTAACCAATTGATTTGCTTCCCTTAGTTTCAGCTCATCTGCTTTCATATTTATTTTACCATCTGACAGAATGCGTAAATGCTCAAAAATAATGGCATCTTCTACGTGATCTTTGTTCCATGTCAAATAATTTTTTTTCATATGATTGGCAATCGTTTTTATCAATCGATCTTTGAGCTCGCCTTCTTCCCACGTAACGGCAATATCAATCATTTTTTTTATAATATGGCCGTAATATCTAAAGCGATAACCTTTATTAGGGTATTCGAGTTGTTCGGGTTTTTCTTTAAATTTCTCAGGATTTGGTTTTGGGAATGGTGAATCTACATCTAAATCAAATTCAGCCATCATAAATAAGTGATCCCAAAGTTTGTGTTGAAAATCGGGGACATCTCTTAGGTGTGGATTGCGCATGCCAAGTTGTTGGATAATGGCTTTGGCACTTTTATTACGTTTTTCTTTGTCTTCAATTGTTTTTAGATAATCGACCATATCCTGGATATACCTACCATATTCAGGTATAATTAATGGCTTTTTGTCGGTGTTGTATATAAATTCTTTATCGTTTGGCATCTGATGATTCATTTTTTATTCTGATATTTTTTGTTAACTTTATAAGGATATGAGTCCTTCGATATCTTCCATAGATTTATAGCGGTTGATAATACTTTCAGGTGATTTTTCTTCTGTTACAATGCTAATGCTGATATATTTTCCGGTTCGTGAATAGTTTTCTTTATAGTCTATTTCTTGTCCTTTAAATTTTGCTTTTACTTGCTCAGCTTTTTTCTCATCGTTTGGAATGATGAATTTGTACATATATCTACTTGGCCATTCGTTCGTTTTTGCCAATTCATCGCGTAGTCTTTGGTAAAAAGCCTCTTTTTGTAGTGCGTGTTGGTTTGATTGACTTTCAGACATAAATGTTCTTTTTAAAATACAAAAGTACAATTATTTTTAGGACTAATAATTGCACTCTTATATTTAGTTTTGTTTGTATGCTATTGTTATTTGTCTTTCTTACAAGTATTAATCCCAAATAATTGATAGAGCAAGCAGTAATTCATCAAGGAAGTAAGGGCTGCTATAAAAGCGATAACTAATAGTATGATTTGTGTGGTGTTATCGGTTATTTTACCCATATAAACCAAAACAAATATGATAACTGCTATGATTAATCTGATGAGTTTGTCTGCATTTCCTACATTTTTTTTCATGATAAAAGCGTTTTGAATTTGTTAATGAACCGCAATATACTAATTATTGTCCGGAATGTCAAATTTGTATGCAATTCCGCCTAATACTTGAAGCTTTTGAACCGGATAAGCATAATATTTCTGATAACTGTTATTCAGTAAGTTATATCCTTTTAAGAAGGATGTGAACTGTTTGTTTACCTGATAACGCACCCCTATATTCAAATCTGTAAATCCGGGTAAATTATCATTGTCCAAACCGGAAAAACTTCTGCTACCTATATTTTTTAGAATGATGTCAAAATGCAATTTTTCAGTCGGATGGAAATCCAATATCGAGGCAAATTCATAATCAGGAAGGTTGATGGCTTTTTGTAAATGTTCCGGATTGTTTTGACGGTAATCTAATTTTAATTTTAAATCCAGTTTTTTGCCAACGCCAATATTAAAAGCAGTCTTAAAATAGGATTGGCTCATATTGTCATATAACATTTGATAATTGGTAAAAGGCATTCCGTTGGTAACATAAAAAGCATAGTTGTTTATTTTTCGATAGCCCAATTTTATCTCATAAGAGAATGCCGATGAAAAAGCGCCGTTGATTCCGCCGTAAATATCATACGGAATTAGTCCGGGTAGGATGTTGGTATTGGCAACCAAATATGGATTTTTTTCTGTATGTTCGGCATAAGAATTTTGCAAGATGCCACCGGTTACGCCGGCATAAGCACTCAATTTTTCGTAAATCAAATTGAGATTGATGTTTACATCAGGCATAAATTGTATTTTTTTGTACAGCGTATCCTGGTTTTGATAAAAAATCTTTGCACCCAAATTAAAGATGAGATTGTCGTTCTCAATCTGAATGGCGGGTAAGAGACCAAAATCCATATTTTTATAGGAGATATTGTTGTTGATACCCAGATCCAATTGGTTATTGTTGCCTACATCTCCGGAAACCAAATCTGCTTGCACGCCCATATTTAGATTTAAGCTACCAACGGGAAATTGTAACTTGGAAATAAAATTCAATTTATTTTCGTTGTTGTTATACACATCCCAATAACTGTTGTAATTTAGTTTCATCGATTTAAGAAAAGAATCTTTAAATCTGCCGTTAAGATCTATCAAAAAATTGTTGTGTGATAGTTTTTGTTTGCTTTCAGCATCTTCGGGTGTAAGCGGTCCTATTGGATTGGGCTCCAAATGTAATTGACTTTGTCTGGCCAGATAGCCCAAATCCATATTCCACTCACTTTTGTCAGAAACGTAGTTAAACAACACATCTGCACGCGTTTTTCCGTAGGGAAGGTATTGAAAATTATCTACTTTACCTCCTTGAGCGGAATAATGCTTTAAGTTGATTGCCGAGCCCAACTTTTCGGTAACAGGATAATAAACAAAGGCACTTCCTTCTATGTCGAGATAGTTTCCACCGGCGATGGACACATAACTTTTATAAGCATCGTTTTTGGTAACGCCTACATTAAAATTTGCCATTCCACCTTTTTCCGGTGAGAAAGTGGAAGCAACCGGTACGGATTGTATCTGATAGTTTACCGCAATTTTCTTCTCGGGTATTTGAGCGGTTTCGGGGTTAACGTCCAGTTTATGAGCATCTTGAACTTTGGGTGTAAACGAACGGCTGACTTCGACTACTTCGGTCGAAACGCTATCCTTGGCTTGTTGTGCATAAGTACCCAAACCGGTAGTTAAAATGAAAATGATTACAAATCTTTTTAAAATATTCATTTTGATAATTTTTTTAATCTGTTTAATTTTTTACGCTGGAATTCTTCTTAGCTTCTGCTGTTTTAATTTCATCTAATAGCTGTTGTGCCTCTTGGACAACATCAGGGAATTGTTTAAAATTCTTAATCACGCTTTCCAAAATATAGCTGGCATTGAATGCATCACCTTTGGCATAGGTGTTTCGAGCCATCAAGACCAGTGCTTTTGCTGCCCAGTATTTGTAACCGGCGTATTTTTTGGTCAGTTTGCTTATGGTTTTGTTAGATGTGTCATACAAACCGTCTTTATTTTGAAAATAAGCGACATAGTAAAGCGCTTCTGCCGCAAGTTTTCCGCCGGCTTTTTTACTTACTTTTTCATAATATATTTTTGCTTTTGCTTCGTCTTGGGTTTGCATAGCAGCACGTGCGATGATAATATTGGCATCGTTTTTCATCTGTTGGTTACTTTTGCTGTTTTGCAAGACTTTTTCTGCATAGGTAATGGCACCGCTATAATTTTTTTGTTGATAATAGCCCTTCATCAAATTGGATTGTGCAAAAATGATGTCGTCAGGCGAGGTGCTTAACAATTCCAATCGTTCCAGATAAGGAATGGCTTTGTTCCACTTGTCGTTTTTGAGTTGAAAATCTGCCAATTCTCTAACGGCCTCCAAGGTATATTCGTTTTGTGGTCTGGCAGCAATCGCTTCGTAGTGCAAGGCGGATTTTCCTTTTTTATTGATGGATTTATACAGTTTTGCCAAATAATAATGCGCTTTTAGTCGGTGCAAACCATTGGGGTATTGTTGCAAATATTTTTCCAGCTCTGTAATAGCTTTTGGAGATTGGCTCATATATTTTTCTTCAGCGGTGCTAAACACAGCATCATCGAGTTCTGTATTGCTTACATTTATCCAAGAAATATTTTTTGCCCAAGCACTATATTCATTGGCTTGTCCGTTGTCGATATAAATATTTTTTACGTTTTCGGCAGCCTGTTGTGCAATAGGCGTTTCAGGGAAATCTTTTACGATTTTCTTAAAAGTTCTCAGCGCTTTATCATTTTGGTTGTTATTGTAGTAAA
>JANTGO010000125.1 GCA_024763015.1 Flavobacteriaceae bacterium | reverse complement strand
AGTACCACCAGCGTGGCATAACGACCTTGCGTTTGACGTGATAGCTAACCTTAGCGTCGGTAATGTTGGCGCCCGAAAAACTTTGGGCAAGTCCTTTGGCAGTTACCATTTCACCGACTTTAAATGATTTTTTTACAGCTTCAAATTTTACTTCAAATTTAGGTCGCTTATATGCTTCTACTTTTATGTTTATGTCATCTACTATATAGTGCTTTGAGCCGCTCAAGCTATTTACTTCAATGCTAAAATCTCCGGTTAAGGTTTGACTGGGAAGTCTAAAACTACCGGTAAACGAGCCGTATTCGTTGCTGGTTAATTTTAAGGTTTTAATCTTTTGTCGGTTCATATCTAATAGCATAACTACCAATTTTTCGTTTGGCAGTACTATAGATTTATTCTTTTTGCGAAGCAAGGCAATAACTTTAAAATATATTTTTTGCCCGGGTCGATAGATGGCGCGGTCGGTAAAAATAAAAGCTTTTTCTGTATCTTTTCTAGCTGGTGTTTTGTAATATGGATAATTTTGTCCGAAAAAATAAGCCGTTTTTCCTTGGTCGTAATGAACGATAAAGGAAACCTGTCTGTATTGATATTTTTTGGGGACATCTATTGCAAATTTTCCTTCCTTGTCCGTTTTGGTTCTTACAAAAGCTTTCCAATTGCTACGGTTTTGACTGATTTTAGATTCAATTCTTACATTTTTGATGGCTTTTCCATTGTTCCTGTCATAGACAAAATAGGTGTTTTGTCTCGGGCTAATCTTAAGGTCAGCATAGCCTTTTACTTGTTGCAGAGCGACATTGGATACTTGAAATTTTGTGTATCCAAAAGTGCTTGTGTTATGAGGTGTTTCGGCATAAAGAATATACAATCCATTGTTTAAGGGCGGTAGTTTTGTCTCTATTTGATGATATTGATAATCCTTGGTTTGTGGCAATGATTCGTTCCACGTGTTAACCAATTCATTTTGAAAAATAGTATTTTTGATTTTTTCTTCGTCATAAATTCCTAGGATGCTTTGCCAGTTGTCAAAACTGATTTTATAGATTTTAAAATTGACTTCTTCTATGTTTTTAAAACGAATATTAACCAGTGTATTTTGTTGTTCGGGAATATTGTTTTCGATTTGTATTTTTATATCTTTTCTCAAGATGCTTACTAGGAGATTTTGACAGTGTTTGGCACCCTTGCTGTTTGGATAAGTCTGTATTGTTAGTTCGCATAACTGCTTGGCTTGTTTTATGGACCATTGGTATTTATCGCCTTTTTCGGGTGCATAATTATTACCTTTTTGGTATAGCATATTTGCCATTTTGTAGCTTGCCATAGCGGCTATATCCAGTTTTGAATAGGTTTTGACAAAATTTTGCAGGGCTTTGAAATATAAATCGTCTTTGTTGTCTAAGGTAGCTTCTTTGTGTATGTAATCCAGTCGTAATAAATCTGCTTGTGCAAGGGCATCTAAATTGCGATCTTGTTGATGAAAGCGCAACCAATCTTGCAAGACTTGTATGGAACGATAGGCTTTTGAAAGACTGTCTTTGGTCTTGGGTTGTATAGATACAAAAGTTTGAGTATCGGCAAAATAATCGGCCTTGTTAATGTTAAACTGTTCCTTGGGATGTGGCAGTTCCAATGGATTTTGAGCATAATACGTAAAAGCGTTATGCAACAAAACATCGTATAATGTAGGTGTGTATTTTTGATTTTCCTTATCTATATCGAGAATAGCACTATATTTTTCAGTGGAAATTTTATTTAGTAATTCGCTGTTTTTTAAAGACTTGTCAAAATAGTTATCAATTTCTCTGCTAAATGTTCCGGTGTCCCAAGTTCTAAAATCTTCCGGCGTTTTCTCACCGGTGGTTTGGCTTCGTTGGTTGATGCTCCATTGGTTTTGGCTATAATATTGCCAATACATCTGTGCCAAGTAGGAAGACAAAATGTTGTTGGTTGGTGGGCTTTGCTTGGCTATTTCTTGTTTAAATTGTTTGATAATTTTATTTTGTGCTTCTTCCTCAACGCGCAACAAATATTTGGATTGGTACAAGAGCGATTTTATGATTTGCGGGCTGTTGTGTTCTTTACCGGCTTTGTCATATATTTTTTTGACGACTTCCAAGGCTGATTTTGTCAAGCCTTTGTCTTCGTACTTTTTTACTTCATTCCAGTAGGAAGTATAATCTTTGAAATCCATTTGAGCGATTTTTTGTGACAAGTTTTGCGTATTGATATTTTTATTTGTTTTGGGCTGGTTGGCGCAAGAAAATAACAATAAGATTGTAAGCGAAAGCAATTTTTTCATGACATTGTGATTTATGATAGCTGTATTGTATGATAGCAATAACTATTCCTTTGTGTTTTTTATTTTATGTAATTAGAATTAATGGTCAATGCCAATATTATAAACAATAAATTTAATGATAAAATTGATGCCTATCAAAATTTTTTTGTCGGGTGGTGTGGGTATGGTGCGTTGTAGAGACGTTACGCCGCAACGTCTGTACGGGATTCGTGATAGCACCATTACGCCTTTTCCTGCACGATAAAAAATTCACAGTATTTCGTCTTATAATTTGTAGCAGCATCGTAGGTGGCTGAGTGTCTTGATGAAATCGAGATGTATCGAAGCCCCTATTATAAATTGTATCGAAGTCCCGTTATTGAATGCATAATAGTAGGTCGCCGAGTGATTAGTCCGACCAAAGTCGGGCTAATTGTATCGAGGTGCCGGCACTTCGATACAAATTTTCCTCCCTTCGCTCAGAAAATTCACTTAGTGACTTACGCTTAGTAATATTAAGCACTTTCGTAGGTGGTCGAGTGATTTTATGAAGAATGAGTAAAATTGTACCGAAGCCCCGTAATTGAATCTGGCACTTCGGTACAAATTTTCTTCCTTTCAGTCAGAAAATCCACTCAGTGACCTACACTTTAATTTCCTTTTATGATTTTTCCTGCACAATAAAAAATCCATCGCTACCTTTTTTTTGATACAAAGGCATCAGCATATAGCCGTTTGCAGGCGATAAGATTTGTTTTTGGTCTTGATAGGCCAAAAATTCTTGCTTGGCTATTTTTTTAAAATTGTAGTATCCCTTATTCATTTTAAACTTGTTGTAATTGTTGAGTTTATGTCTGTAGATCAGTTCTAAATGATGCGGATATTGCGTAGAAATACGTCGAAGTAAATTCCTGCTTTCTTGTACGACAGGCAATTCACTACTTACAAAATAGGTATAAGCCAAGCTGTGCCAAATAGCAGCTTCCAGGTTTTTGGCTGCAGCTTTGGTGTTATGGGTGCCTCCTTCAAAAACAACGGATGTCATGCCTTTTTTGCCAAAATATTCAAGAGCGGTGCCGGGTAATAAGTCGGATAGTTTTTCGATAAAAGGTACACCGAAAGTCGTTGCCATATCCAAACTTTTTTGGTTTCCGGAAGGAATACAAAAAATACCGCTTTGTGCAGAGAAAGTATGAAGATCCAGCAAGGTACAATCCTCATATTTTCCTTGACAGATGTCTTCGGCAATCACTTGGTGCAACTCCTTTAACTCCTTTTGATCTCGATAAATGGGGTCTTTTGACAGAATATATTTGTCTTGCCACAACCGGTTTAAATCTTTGTCCAAAAAACGTTCGCCAAGTTTTAAGGCAGATATATTTCCCTTGATAAAATATAGACTTCCTGCTTCATTTTGAAGCACGGCAGGTAGTTTTTTGATAATAGATTCAATCGCATCAACCCCTCCGGTTTCATTGCCATGAATACCGCCAAACACAATTAATTTATGCTTTGAACTTGTGCCGAACTTAGCTATAAGGTGTGATTGATTCATTTAATATCATTTGGGGCGACAAATATATAAAAATCAAAACTATTACCATTCGAATTATTCATGAAATTATCGGGCAATTCCTATTTTGTAGTGTTCTGCCAAATGGATTTATTGGTTAATACGGTAAAAAATGCGGGATTTTATTCAAATCTTTTGAACAAACGTTTGCTTAGATAGAAAAATTCCGTTTCGGTCAGCATGCCAATCAATTGTTTGTTTTGAATGACAGGCAGACTTCCTACTTGCGATTTCTCCATCAATTTCATGGCTTCTTCAATTTTTTGACTAGGACCGACTGTCACCGGTTTTTTGATCATGACATCTTTAACTTTTAAATCTTTGAGAGATTTATCTGTGGTCAATTTACGCAAAACACGCAGCAATGCTTTGGCTGTTACCAACCCGACAAATTTTCCTTTTTCGTTTTCCACCGGCAAGTAACGCAATTTTGCCCAGTCCATCATATCGGCAGCAAACTCAACAACATCGGTAGGGTGTACGGATAAAATATCTGTTTTCATCACTTCTTCTACCAATAATTTTGAAGGTTGCCAATGTGGAAGTTCATTAAATTCGGGGATTTTCCATTCGTGTATGGGCAAACCGGATTTTTGGTTTTCAATCGTTTGCATGGTGATAAGTGTCAAAATTTCTTCTTTAGATGCTTTGTCTTGAAATTTTCGATAAACGTCTAGCATCCAATCCGAACCGGTGGTGGTTTTTTTGACCCTTTTTTCGATGACACCCAAGTATTTATCGATATCCGAAGGATTTATTTTCATGAGTTCCAATCCTTCTCTTGCCACCGGAAGCAATTCGTTTAAAATCAAGTCTTTTGGGTAATATTTTTTGTGATTAAACCAAGTAAATTGCTTATCCATTCCAACTTGTGAGGCGGCATAAAAATTATCTTTGGCTTCTTCAAAACTAATATATTTGGTAATATCATCAAGCTTATGGGCATAACCTTCCATGAGGCCTAGCCAAAATGCGGCATTTGCTATTTCATCTAGTACACTAGGACCTGCGGGAAACATTCTGGCTTCTATTCTAAGGTGCGGTTGCCCGTTTTCTGAAATACCGTAAACGGGTCTGTTCCAACGATATATTGTCGAATTGTGAACTGTTAAAGCTTTTAGCTTTGGTGTTTTACCTTTGCGAACCATTTCTAAGCTATCTTCTTCAAAATCAGCAGCTAATAACACTCTATAACGCACGATATCCTCTTTAAAAATATCCATAACAGAATTTTTAATCCAATTGGTACCAAAGGTAACGCGTGGATGCCTGTCGCGTAAATGTTCCGCGCTTACGCGTGTGTCAATTGCCTGTTGAAATAAAGCGATACGTGTTTCTTTCCACAATCGTTTTCCAAAAAGTAAGGGGGCATTAACGGCACTTGCCAAAACCGGTCCTGCTATGGCTTGGGCTATATTATATTTTTTGGCAAAATCTTGTGGTTCAATTTGCAAATGCACTTGAAATCCGGTGTTTGCCGCCTCGATTAAGCCACTATTGAGTTTGATGTTCAACTCGTCCATTCCGTGGATATTGATTAAAAATTCTTCGCCACGCATCTCTCTTAGGGCGTCCATTAGGGCAAAATAACGGTCGATGGGCGTTATTTGTTCGCGTTCGATATCAAATTTTCTAACGGTAGGTAAAATACCGGTCATAATGATGTCGGCATTGCTTTTTTTTGCGATTTTTTGAATTTTTTTTAAGTCCGAATTGATTTCAGTTTCCATTTCTGATAAGCATTTGTTACCAAAAACTTGTGGGGTGGCATTTGTTTCCAGATTAAATTTTGCCAATTCGGGACTCAGATTCTCCATTTGGGCTTTTTCTAAGATGTCCAAATTAATCGGTAGGGGTTTAAAATTTTTATCCACCAAGCAAAACTCTTGTTCCGCACCAATCCGCGTAATGCCCTTTTCAAACCAATCCTGTTCGAGCATATACTCAAATGCCTGTACGTCTTTTAATAGATTTTTGGTAAATTTTGTAATTTCCGATCTGTTACGCGCCATTTTTACTTCGAAATCTCCCATTTTTTAAAAAGTTTTATTTGTTATAAAGCACGAATGTAAATATATTTTTAATAATACCAAGCTTTTGTTATAAGAAAAATAAATAAACTATTAGAATATTTAGATTTTTGATGAATTATTCTTATA
>JANTGO010000124.1 GCA_024763015.1 Flavobacteriaceae bacterium | reverse complement strand
GCCGGTGCCATCTACGACAACAGTTGGAATGTTACAGGATACTATGACAATGAAGTTGATAATTACAAACAAGATCACTACCAATTACATTTCAAACACAAAGTGGCTGATAACCTAAGTTTTAATTTGGCCGCTCATTATACTTATGGCCGTGGTTATTACGAGCAGTACAAACAAGATAGGAATTTTTCTGATTACGGTTTGACACCTATCACCATAAACGGCACTACTATTGATCATACAGATTTGATACGCAGAAAATGGCTCGACAACGATTTTTATGGTCTTGTAGGTTCTGCTGCCTATAAAACAGATAAAATGAAAATGATTTTGGGCTTGGCCCTAAACGAATACGATGGCAGACATTTTGGGCGCATTATTTGGGCGCAATATGCCTCAAACAGCCAAATCAGACACGAATATTACAGAAATTTGGGTGTTAAAAACACTTTAAATGCCTTTATCAAAAATATTTACAGCTTGACCGACCATCTGAAATTGTACACCGATATTCAATTTAGAAAAATAGACTACAAAGCCGATGGTACACTCGATTGGCAATATCCTTGGAATACAAAAGACAATCTATTTTTTATCAACCCAAAATTAGGATTGCATTATGATTTAAACGAACAACAAAGTCTGTATCTTTCTATAGCACAAACACATAGAGAGCCAAACAGAGATGATTATATCAACGCCGATGCAAACAAACCCAGCCCCGAAACATTAAACGATGTAGAAGCCGGTTGGAAATTTAACAAACAAAATTTTAGTATTGAAACCAACCTGTTTGCTATGTTTTACAAAGACCAGCTGGTGCTGAGCGGCAAAATTGACAATGTTGGAAATCCCATCAGAGAAAATGTAGGAAAAAGTCATCGTTTGGGTATAGAAACACAAGTAGCTTATGCCTTTTCAAAACAATTATCCATCAACGCAAATCTAACTTACAGCGACAACCGAAACGAAAATTATTACACAACTGACGGAAATAATTTAATCGATTTTGGCAAAACCAAACTAACCTACAGCCCCGATATGGTTGCCGGTGGTGCCCTTAGCTACAAACCAATTAAAGGTCTAAAATTGCAAATGATTTCAAAATATGTAGGAAACCAATATATGGACAACCGAAATATTGAAGCCTCAAAATTGCCGGCATATTTTATAGAAAATGCTTTTGTATCATATAAATTACCTATCAAAAAGGGTATAAAAAATATTAGCATGCGTTTGCAAATCAACAACCTGTTTAACAAAAAATATGCATCAAACGGGTATATGTGGGGGGATGATCCTTACTACTATCCACAAGCAGGACGCAATTTCTTGTTGGGTTTGTCGGCTGATTTTTAACACAAGACTTATCATTTAGTGTCTGTCAAGAAACATTCTAAAACTAATAATGTTTTTTATAATATTTGTCCATTTTCTGACAGACACTAATTAAAAGCTCCTACGGAGCAATAAATAATCAAAATTCTGATTTCTCGTGTAGTTTTACACTCGGATATTTGCTCTTGGTCATTTCAAATGAAAAAGGTGAATCCGCCAAAAAGACTTGTTTGCCGTATTTGTCCTTTGCTAAATAACGTTGTTTGACGCGTTTAAAATCTTTGTATTCAGCATTTTGCAGATCATCCGGTGCTACCCAAAAAGCTTTATATACGCCAAGGGGTTCATAGGTACATTTGGCACCGTATTCGTGTTCCAATCGATATTGAATAACTTCATATTGAAGCGCTCCCACCGTCCCGATGACTTTTCGTCCGTTCATATCCAAAATAAACAATTGGGCAACTCCTTCATCCATTAATTGATCGATTCCTTTTGCCAATTGCTTTGATTTCATAGGATCGGCATTGTTAATATAACGAAAATGTTCGGGAGAAAAGCTTGGGATGCCTTTAAATTCCATCATTTCGCCTTCGGTAAAAGTATCTCCTATTTTAAAATTACCGGTATCGTGTAATCCAACGATATCTCCGGGGTAAGACGCATCAACAATTTGTTTTTTTTGTGCAAAAAATGTATTCGGACTCGAAAATTTAAAATTTTTCTTTAATCGCGTATGCAAATAAGCTTGATTTCGTTTAAAAGTACCCGAAACTATCTTGACAAAAGCCAAACGGTCGCGGTGTTTGGGGTCCAAATTGGCGTGAATTTTAAATACAAATCCTGACATTTTTTCCTCATCGGGCTGTACCAATCTCGTGTCTGATGCCTTGGGTTGCGGTGGCGGGGCAATCTCTATAAAGCAGTCGAGCAATTCTTGTACGCCAAAATTATTTAGAGCAGAACCAAAAAATACCGGTTGCAAATCTCCTTGTAAATAAGCATCCCTGTCAAAAGGATTGTAAACACCATCAACCAACTCCAAATTATCGATGAGTTCGGATACTTTTTCTTGTCCTATCAGCTCGATAAGTCGTTCATCGTTAAGGTCATTAATTTCTTCCGAATCGGAAATTTGCTGTTTTTGCTCGCCAAAATATAATTTTATTTTTTGCTCCCAAATATTGTAAACCCCGGTAAAATCACTTCCCATACCGATAGGAAAACTCAAAGGTGCTACGTTCAAGCCCAGTTTTTGTTCAATTTCGTCCAAAAGTTCAAAAGCATCCTTTCCTTCCCTATCCAACTTGTTGATAAAAACAATCATCGGGATGTTTCGCATACGACAAACCTGTACCAATTTTTCAGTCTGTTCCTCAACCCCTTTTGCTACATCAATCACCACAATTACACTATCGACGGCCGTCAATGTTCTGTAAGTATCTTCGGCAAAATCTTTATGTCCAGGCGTATCTAAAATATTGATTTTCTTGTTTTTATAATAAAATGCCAATACGGAAGTTGCCACGGAAATACCCCGTTGCTTCTCTATTTCCATAAAATCGGAAGTCGCCGTTTTTTTTATTTTATTCGATTTTACGGCACCGGCTTCTTGGATAGCGCCCCCAAACAAAAGCAATTTTTCGGTCAAAGTAGTTTTACCGGCATCGGGATGCGAGATGATTCCAAAAGTACGCCTTTTGGCAATTTCCTGTTGTAAACTCATAGGTATTTTTAATTAGTTTGCAAAAATAGACTTTTTTTGCTAAAAATCCGGTAGGGTTATTATGCGCACAGGTTTAGAAAAAAAATTATGTCCGTTTTACCAACATATAAAATCCGCCGCCAATATCCAAATAACCTTGGTCGTAAACAAAATAATAAACCGTTTGCTTTTTGGTCGTGTAAATACTTGTAAAGTAGGTGAAATCAAATCCCAAATCTGTCAATTTGCTTTTGTGAACTTTGGTTTTTTCATCGGGGTTTAGCTTTTCCAGAATACGCCAATTCTTTTTCAATTTGTTATTGACATTGCGTATCAAGTTGCTCGAAGCCTTATTTTTTCGGTTGTTATAAGCATTGCGACAATAATCCGAACAGAATTTTTTATCTGCCCGACCCAAGATAATTTCACCGCATTCCAAACATCTTTTTTCTTGTTCCATAAGACTTCTTAGTAATTAAATATTCCAAATTTAACAAAAAATGATCAAAAAATAACAAAAACAACAGAAAACGCTTGATTTTTCACCAAAAAAGTTTTACAAAAGCAGAATCTTATAAATATTTAGACATTTTAATGTAAATTTGCCGACAAATTAAAGCAAAAATTATGCGCGTTTTAACCGGAATACAAAGTACAGGCACACCCCATTTGGGCAATATTTTAGGCGCTATTGTGCCGGCAATCAAACAATCTAAAGATGTAGGTAATGAATCTTTTTTATTTATTGCGGACTTGCACTCTCTAACACAAATTAAAGATGCCGAAATCCTGAAAGAAAACACTTACAGCACAGCTGCTACTTGGTTGGCTTTTGGTTTGGATATCGAAAAAACCGTTTTTTATCGCCAATCTGATGTGCCGCAGACAACGGAATTAACTTGGTATTTAAGCACATTTTTTCCCTATCAACGCCTAACCTTAGCACACTCTTTTAAAGACAAAGCCGATCGATTGGAAGATGTAAATGCCGGACTTTTTACTTATCCGATACTTATGGCTGCCGATATTTTGCTTTATGATGCAGAAGTCGTTCCTGTAGGTAAAGACCAAAAACAACATTTGGAAATGACCCGTGATGTCGCCCAAAAATTTAACCGACAAATGGGCGAAACTTTTGTTATTCCCGAAATTGCCCTTCAAAAAGAGACAATGTATGTGCCCGGAACCGACGGCAACAAAATGAGCAAATCCAGAAATAATATTATCAATATTTTTCTTCCTGAAAAAAAATTACGCAAGCAAATCATGAAAATTGTAACGGATAGCACCCCGATGGAAGCTCCAAAAAATCCGGATAATGACAATGTTTTTGCCTTGTATAAATTGCTGGCTTCAGCCCAGCAAACAGAAGTTTTAAGACAAAAATATTTGGCAGGAAACTTTGGATACGGCCATGCCAAACAAGCGCTCTACGAACTGATTATCGAAAAATTTGCACAAGAGCGCGAACGATATTTTTATTTTATGGGACACCGTGATGAAATTGATGAAGCCCTTGAAAAAGGTGCCGCCAAAGCGCGTGTAATAGCCAATCAAAGACTTAATGCCGTTCGTCAAAAATTGGGATTTAAGACGCTGTAATATGGTGATTATCACATTACAAAGAAAAAAATGCATCGGCTGTAATTACTGTGTCGAAGTGGCGCCCGAGCAGTTTCAAATGTCTCACAAAGACGGAAAAAGTATCTTGATTAATTCCTACGAACGAAAAGGTTTTTTTACATTAAAAGAATCCAACAATGATATTTTCGAAAAAGCCGTTCAAGCCGCAGATTTATGCCCTGCAAAAATTATTTCCGTTAAAATAAAGTAGGACATTTACAAAAACATATATTTCCCAGAAATACACCATAATGTTTTTATGAAATTTGAGGCAAAAAATTCAATTTTAGCCATACGCATTTTATCATTATATTTGTAGGTTATAAAAAGCTTGTGACATTTGTCAACAAATAATGACATTTATGCAGGTGTTTTTTTATAAAAAGAAGACTTAATCAATTGATTGAGATAAAAAAAACTATCAAAATCGGCTTACAAACCAAAAAGCATCTTTTTAGGTGATTTTTAGCCGGTTAAACGATATAACGAACTATAAAAAAATGAAAATAGATACTTGCGATATACCCAAAATAACCGACACCAAATCTTGCAGCAAATCCGGCATGTGTGATATGCAGGGCTGTCACAAATTAAGTGTTTTTGATTGGCTAAACGACATCCCGCTACCGCCGGGACAATCCGTATTTCCTTATGTTGAAGTACGTTTTAAAAACTCCAGAAAAGAATTCTTTTCGACCAACGAGCTAAGTTTATACGTAGGAGACACGGTAGCCGTAGAAGCTTCCTCCGGACACGACGTCGGGATGGTTTCTATGGCAGGTGAATTGGTTCGCTTGCAAATGAAAAAGAAAAATGTCGATCCACAAAAAGCAACAATCCTAAAAGTATATAGAAAAGCCAGCCAACGGGATATTGATAAATGGCAGAAATACCGTTTGCGCGAAGAAAAAGTAAAACACAAAGCCAGAGAATACGTCATCAAACACAATCTGAAAATGAAAATTTCGGATGTAGAATATCAAGGAGACGGTTCCAAAGCTACTTTTTATTACACCGCCGATAGCCGTGTCGATTTTAGAGGATTGATCAAAGATTTGGCCCGCGAATTTTCGACCAGAATAGAAATGCGCCAAATTGGCTTCAGACAAGAAGCTGCCCGTTTGGGCGGTATTGGATCTTGTGGTCGTGAACTGTGTTGTAGCTCGTGGATGACAGATTTTAGAAGCGTAAGCACTTCTGCCGCCAAATACCAACAACTCTCGCTCAATCCGCAAAAATTAGCAGGACAATGTGGTAAGCTAAAATGTTGTCTCAATTTTGAACTCGATTCATATGTAGATGCACTCGCTGATTTCCCAAAAAGCAACTTACAACTGATTACCAAAAAAGGAAAAG